>JASHRH010000441.1 GCA_030037475.1 Acidobacteriaceae bacterium | reverse complement strand
CCGGAGCCGCATCCGGCGGGGCCACCAGCGGAAAGCGTGGAGAAATACGTGACGCTGCCGGGATACAACGACAGCTACGACCACCTGAAGAATTTCTTCCGCGCGGTGCGAACGCGGCAGCCGGTCGTCGAGGACGCGGTGTTTGGGTACCGGGCAGCGGGCGCGGCACTGCTGAGCAACCTCAGCTACGACCGTGGTGCGGTGGTGGAGTGGGACCCCGTGGCGATGAAGCTGGTGTAAAGCAGGGAACGGTGAGCAGGTTCCGCCGAATACAGTGACTTCTCCTAATCCAAAGGCCGAACCCAGATGTTGCGGAAGCTGATGGGTGCGCTGGGATCGCCGTGGGCCTGGAGCTTGATGGGCGCGCGGTCGTACGCCTTGTAGAACGGCTTGCCGATGTAGAGCGTCTGCCCTTCCAGCTGGAAGTGGTTCTGCACCAGCACGCCATTCAAGAAGACCGTGACGTACGCCGGCGATTGCAGCGAGCCGTCGGAGTGGAAGCGCGGCGCGGTCCAAACGATGTCGTAGGATTGCCACTGGCCGTCCGGACGGCTGGGGTTAACCAGCGGCGGGCTCTGCTTGTAGATGCTGCCGCCCATGCCATTGACGTAGGTCGAGTTTCTGTAAGCGTCGAGAACCTGGAGCTCGTAGCCATCGTCGCCGGGGCCGGTGGACGCGAGAAAGACGCCGCTGTTGCCGCGCGCCTGGCCGCTGCCGGTGATGTCCTTCGGAATCTTCCACTCGATGTGGAGCTGGAAGTCCTTGAACCGCCGGCGAGTTTCGATGTTGCCTGCCTTTTTGTTGACGGTGAGGATGCCATCGCGGACGAGCCATCGGGCTGGTGTGTGATCCTGCGCGGAGACCCACGCATTCTCGTTGCGGCCGTCGAAGAGGACGATCGCATCGGAGGGCGGCGCGCTGTCCGTGACGCCGGGGGTGACAACTCGGGGCACGGGCGACCAGACTTCCGTCTCTTCGGGCTTCATCGATTGCTGGGCGATGGCGGGAATAGCTGCGGCAAGCGCGGCCAGAACAAGCAGTGAGGAAAGAGGTGAGCGCATAACAGGATGAGGATAGTCCTGTTGCGGGCGGTTAGAGCGAAACCAGCGAAGGTGTATCTCAGAGCCACAGTCCTCAACGCGGCTTTCCGCCGAAGAAAGCCGCACTGAACCGACCTTAAAAAGACACAGCATCGCTGGTTCGTTCAGGTGGTCTGGGCTGCGCGGACGAATTCGGCGAGTGCGCAGCGCTACTGAGGCGATTGCGGCTGGGCCGGTGGAGCGGAACCGGCAGGGGGCTGCTGCTGGTTCGTAATCTCTTTCCCGTTGTACAGGATGTGGATGCTGGTGCGGAAGCGGTGGTAGTTGGTGTAGGTGACCATCTCGTCCATGTTGACGTTCTGACTGAGAGCGCCATTGCTGGCGACGAAGTGCAGATTGGCCCGGCCATGGGTGTAGACGGGGAACCAGTACTTGCCATCCACAAGCTGGCGCCAGGTGATGAAAGGCAGAGTGAGGTCCTGGTGGCCGGGGCGTTCGTCGTCGGGGACGTTCCTGCCGTCGGTGACGACGATCTGGTGTTCGCGACGATCGACCCAGATCCGTCCCTGGAAGTAGCGGTGACCCTTCACGATGGTTTTGGGTTTGACGGCGAAGACCCAGGTCTGAATCTGATCGATGGGCTGCCTGCCGAGGTAGGTGATGTCGTACTGGTCGGCGGCCTCCGAAGTAAGGACGAAGAAGAGGCGCTCCTCGATATCGGAAAAGTCGCTTTCGGTCATGATGACATCCTGGATGGTGCTGGGCGGAGCGTTAACGACGCGCTCTTTGCGCTGGCCCTGCGGATTGTAGTAGATGTCAACGACCTGGTAATACTGCTGGCCTGTAGGCTTACTGTCGCCGTCGAGGACACGGACGCGGACAGTACGGGTCCAGGTGTAATCGTTGAGCGCCTGGTTGAAGAGGCTTTCTTTTGCGGTGAATTCCCTGATGATCTGGGCGACGGGAATGGATGGCGGAGTAGGGTCGAGCGGGCCGAAGCCAGAGTCGAGAGGCATAGAGTCCTGCGAGACCTGAGCGTGGAGCGCGGGTGCCGCGCCGAGCAGGAGAGCCGCGGAAAAGGCGGCTGCTAGGGAAAGAGCAGGTAATCTCAGGCGAGTGGGCGAAGCAAGCGGCACGAAATGCAACTCCTGTGTTGTAAGGATAGACGCAGCCTGAGGCAAGTGGGATCACCGGGCGCACCGGAAAACGCCGTCGCCTGAACCGAGAGACGAGCGAATGCGAGGCCCGCGGGAACGAGGCAAACCAGGGGCGGAGGCGTACCGGAGCGGGTACCGGCGCGGAAATTCCGTAGGCTGGAAGTGACCCGTGCGATTACACTTTGCGCAGAAAACCAGGCCGCCTCAGGACCCATGAACGGAGAACTGTATCAGGTATCGACGCTCGCCCTGCTGGCTGCCCTGGTGGCGGTGTTTGGGTGGCTGTGGCTGCAGGGGCGGTCAGATCCGGGGCGGGAGCAGCGGAT
>JASHRH010000440.1 GCA_030037475.1 Acidobacteriaceae bacterium | reverse complement strand
CCCTTCCGCCACGCAATATTGAGTGAGCGAATCTTGTCGAGCGTTGCCGAGGTGGGCTCAGCGGCTGCAGTGCAGGAGATGTGCCATTCAGTCGGTGGCCATTCTCCCGTGATATCGTGGAACAGATGCGCCGCGCGGCCTTGCGGCTTTTTTGCCGTCGCCGCCACGGTACACAGTTGTTGCCACAGATGCTCCTTGTCACTCGCAGCTACACGCTTGCCAATCCGGATCTCGCGCATCTCGCCGGCTTCCTCCACTACATTGGCTCGCGTCATTTTCTCGTAGCCGCAGGCGAGACAGCGCTTGTGAAAGGGTTTGTAACCGCACACGGGGCAGCCGCCGGGAACATAGTCCTCATCCTTGCGGATCACGCGATCGAGCTTCTCCGCAGTATCAAGAGCGGTAAAGCCGTTGAAGTAGATGTCCTCGAAGTCGCGGATGAACCGCTGTGCATTGCCCGAGAAATCGAGCAGTGTGCACGAGGATTTTCCGGTATCGGGAGAGGACCGTAGTCCTCGACCCCATTGTTGAATGACGGTTGAGAGCGACTTTCGCAGCGGCCGAGCGTCGATGACGCATCCGATGTCGGGCACATCGAACCCACGACCGAGAGCCTCGACGGAGAGGAGAACGCGAATGGCCGAGTCGAGTTTGCGGAACTCCTCGAGGATCTCCTCGCGTTCCGCATTCTTGGTCTCACAGGTGTAGAGTTGGGTCGGAATGCCGGCCGCATTGAACCGCTGCATCAACTCCGTGCAATAGGCGATGTCGGCGCCGAATCCGATCGTTTTGCGATTCTCGCCGTGTTCCTGCCACTCGCGTACAACGTCCCCGACGATAGTGAGTTCGCGCTGACTGGCCGATTGCGCTGTCCACTCGCCATTGGCGGTCTCGGCGCCCCGCATATCGGGCGTCACGCATGTCAGGATCTTGAGTGGCACGAGGACGCCGGACTCCGTGAGCTCGTGCATCGTCGCTGCATTGATGAGGTGGGTATAGAGGAGCCCGAGGCCCTTGGTGCACGGGGTTGCCGTGAGACCCACCACCGCGGTTTCCGTCGAGGCGAGCTTTTCTCGAATGGCACCGTATAAGATGTGCGTCTCATCGATCACGATGACATCGGCGGGTGGCCAATATCCTCGCGCCTGTATCGTTTGGATGCTCGCGATCTGAAACGGAAGTGAGTTATCCCGCCGCCAATGCTTCGCTTGAACGATACCATGCTCGGTAAGTCCGTAGCTGTCGGCAACGGCACTTGTCTGCTTGATGAGCGCAGTTCGATCACAGACGAATAATCCACGGCGCCCCTTTTTCAACGCCTCATGAATCACCTGAAGTCCGAGAAAGCTCTTACCCGCGCCGGTGGGGGCCGCCAGAATCTGCTTTCGGTGGCCCTGTGCAATGCCGTCACGCAATTTCTGATGCGCCGTGAGTTGAAATGGCCGCGGCGCAGGGAAGGCGGCCGCTGATGGCGGTCTCGCGTCCTCAAAGGGAAGGGAGAGGGGGACGCCAAAACTCACGCGGCCAGCTCCCGTTTCGCGGCGGAAAGATCGCCTTTGAGCTTCGCGTTCTCGGTTTTGAGCTTGGCGTTCTCTCGTTCAAGGTGCTCGACTCGACGCTGCAATGGCTTTATCTGCTTGACGGCTGCGGCGCATTCGCCTTGCCAGCGGTCCGCCGATTCCTTGTTGCGGCGGGACTCGGCGACGAGTCGGTCGATTTCCGCCTGCGCACCTTTCTCGACGGCGCGCTCGAGACTTTCGGTGCGCTTGCGCTGCAATTCGGCGAGGCGCTCTTCTTCGCCGTCATCGGGTGCGCCATCGTCAGTTGGGGGTTTGGCTTTCGCAGCCGCCAGTTGTTCCAACTTCGGAAGATCTGCTGCGGCCGCCGCCTTTGAAAGCGCAATCTCCCCACTTTGAGTGGCTTTTTGTAAAGCTTTGCTACCTTTCTCTTTTACTTTGCGCGCCCGCTCCACGCTGCGCTTGCTCACCTTAAATGCTTTCGCAGCCTCTTCCTGAGTCAATCCAGCTTCGCCAATTGGCGAAGCTGACTTTCGCTGGCCGTCTCCTAGTTTGGCCACTTCAGCGGCCACAAACGCTCGTTCTACATCTGTAAGATGCCGACGTTTGACATTATTGGAAATGACAAGGGCTAACGCGCCGGCTGCCGTACCTTTGAATGTTCGATATCCTGGCTTCTTCTTTGCCTTCTGGCATGCAATGAACCGATTGCGCCCGTCGAGAATCTTTCCTTCATAGAGCCAGATCTTCTCTCGCAGTCCGAAAGACTTGATATCTTCGGCCAACTCGGCGAGTTCGGCCTCTGGCAGGAGCGGGAAGATCTCTGAGAATGGGTGGAATTTCGGCTGTCTCATGACCGCCTCTCCTTTTTCTTCAACGCCCGATACACACCCCGTGTGCATCCGGGATCAACCATACGGATATACCCTGTATTTTTCGGCTTTCCGCGTGCTACCTCTTTGTACGCTGTTCCGCTGTGTCCCGTAGTGCGGGCGCGAGCGATACGGCGGAGAACTTTGGCGCGCTTGTCATTCACAAGCGTTCTCCGGGCCGCAGCTGATGCAGCGCTTTCAAATACTGCGCATCCGCAAGAATTTCCGCGGTCAAGAGAGATCGGGCCGTCCGCGACGATAGGGAGCAGTCGGTCACGCGATCGGCAGAGGGGGCCGTCCGGGGCGGCCCGAAGCCGATTCGTTCGGGTGTGAACCCGCTGAGCCATTTCTGTGCGGTGCAATGCATAGAGTTCACGCCGCCACCGCCCACCAGGACGGCAGCTTCTTGCCCTTCCGATATCGATTGATGATCTCAACGGCTTCCGCCGCGACACAGAGCGCGAGAGAATTTCCGGTCGTCAACCGGCGCTTGGTCGCGCCGTTGAGGAGACCTTTTACCCCCCCCCTCGCGGAGGAGAGCGCGGCAACGGTCGCCTCATCATCGAGCGCGCGGTCATAGCGGTTGTGCAACTGCGCGAAGCCTTCGATGACGGCGCCTTCGAGCCCCGCGTCCCCGTAGCTCTCACTCGCAAGTTTGAGCGCAAACATGAGACTCTTGGGCGAAAGTCGATACGCGTGACGGAGGGAGCCAATGGCGCTCACCGCGCCCGCCTGCTCCTTGCGGCCCCGGCCGATGTGAAGGCCTGCGGCCTCGACGATCGCCTTGATTCGCGTCTCCTCTTCGTAGCCCGCGGTGACGCCGACTTTGAATTTGTCGTACGGCGTTGAGGTGAGTACACTATTCAACTGCCGGAAAAGGTGCGCTTCCTCCTTCTCGCTCATGCCCTCGTAGACCTTGCAGGGGATCTCCGTCTTCTCCCATCCCTCGCCGAGAAATCGCG
>JASHRH010000439.1 GCA_030037475.1 Acidobacteriaceae bacterium | reverse complement strand
CGATGCCTCGGCAATGGGCGCGATTACAGCGCTGCACGAGAGCGGCCTGCACGTGCCTCGGGATGTGTCCGTAGTGGGATTCGACGACATTCCCAGCGCGGCGACGATGCACCCCGGATTGACCACGGTGCATCAGCCGCTGCGGGAGATGGGACAAACCGCGGCGGCGAGTCTGCTGCGGCTGATTCGCGAGCGTTCAGGCGGGGCACAGCAGCCGGCGATTTTGGTAGCGCCCACGTTCGTGAGGCGGCATTCGACGGGGAAGGCGGCGGGGGCGTAATCAGTGGTCAGAAGTCTGAAGCCCGCGTCTGAAGGCGGGCGAAAAACATGCCGTTTTCGCCAGGCTGCAGCCTGGCGCTTCTATCGTCGTCTCACTGCACGGGATCGGAGAAGCTGTCGCGCGCTTCGAACACCAGGCATTGCGAGATGAGCGGAGGAGACGACTGGCAGAAATTAAGCCGAGCGATTGTTGGTCTTATTGAGCGATCACGTCCACGGCCACGGGAACATTGCGCGGGGGAAAGCAGGTGTTGGTGTCGCAGGCCTGGTAGCGCAGCGATCCCTGGATGAGATGGTTGCCGCGCTGAGCGACGATGTGCATGCCGACAACGAGCTCGCTGGTATAGACGCTCAGCTTTTCCGAAGGAAAGGCCGCCAATGCGTACGGTGCGCCAGCCGGAAACTGGACCATGGTAATCTTCACGCCCGCGGGAGCGGAGGCGTTCAGGGTGGTGCCGATGAGGCTCTTCTGCAGCGGAGTGTGCGAGTTGATATGCAATCCGCTGGCGATGCGGAAGTGCATCTGGACGGTATAGGGCTTGCCGGCCGATACCTGCACCTGCTGCGGGTAGAGGAACCTCACCATCGGCGCATGGACGGAGCCGGAGGTCTGCCACGGAAGCTTTTGCGCGGGGGCGCCGAGGCCAGCGACGGCGAGCACCACCGCCAGGGGCGCCATCAGGAGCCTCATGATTTCGCTCCGCTGCTCATCGCCTTCTGAATGTCGCTGACGATCTCATCGCGGGGAGCGAGACCGACCGTGGAAGCCACGATTTTGCCGCTGCGATCGATGAAGAACGTCGTCGGCAGGGCGTCTACGCCGCCCCAGGAATCGGCGATGGCGTCGGCATCGAGAAGCACGGGGTAGTTGATGTGCATCCTGGTCGCGAAGTCGTTGATTTCGCGCTTTTCGGTGAAGAGCTTCGCTGGGTCGCCCTTGTCCAGGTCGTCGGCGGAGATACCGATGACCTGGAGTCCCTGGCCCGCGTATTGGTTCTGCAACTGCTCCAGCCAGGGGATCTCCAGCTTGCAGGGGCCGCACCAGGTCGCCCAGAAATCGACAACGACCGGGTGACCTTTGAAACCAGCGAGAGAAATGCTTTGCCCCTTCAGGTCCTGGAGAGTGAAGTTTGGCGCCTGCTGGCCGTTCAGCGGGGTGGTGGAGGCATCTTCCGCGTCAGCCAGATCGGCAGCCGTGGGCGGGGTGCTGGCGCCGGGCGGAGCATTGGCCGGAACCAGCTGCATCTGCTCGCCCTGCATGCGCGCGCGGTCGCCGAGGCGGCGATGGGCATAATTGATGACGCCCGCCGCAATCATCAGCGCCAGCGCGATCACCATGGCCGACAAGACAAACAGATTCCGCCGCAAGGCTCCCCTGCCTTTCTCTGCCTTTATTTTACCGGGTGGGCCGGGCGCGGGTGATAGCATCAGGAGTTTCAGAGGATGAGCGCCGAGCACACACCTTCGCGCCTGGTCCGCATGGAAGCGGACGCGCTGCTGGCCCTGGCCGAACGGCTGGAGGGCCCGATGGCGGTCGACTTCGATCGAGCCGTGGAGCGCGTGCTGGCGTGCGGGCAGGCTCGCGGGCGCATCGTCGTGACCGGAATGGGCAAGAGCGGCATCGTCGCGCAAAAGATCGCGGCGACGCTCTCCTCCACGGGCAGCCCCGCGCTGTTTCTGCATCCGGCAGAGGCTGTGCACGGCGACCTAGGGATGATTGTCGAGGACGATCTGGCGATTGCGCTCTCGGCAAGCGGTGAAACGGAAGAGATCCTGCGCCTGCTGGCGACGCTGAAGCGAATGGGCAATGCGCTGATCTCGTTTGTCTGCGATATGAAGTCCACGCTTGCCGCTGCCAGCGATGTGGCGCTGGACTGCTCGGTTCCGGCAGAGGCGTGCGGCCTGGGACTGGCGCCGACCGCCTCGACGACGGCGATGCTTGCCCTGGGCGATGCGCTGGCGATCGCGGTTTCGCTGCGGAAAGGCTTTCGCGCCGAGGATTTTGCGGCGCTGCATCCTGGCGGCAAGCTTGGCAAGCGCCTTTCCAGTGTGCGGCAGCTCATGCGCTCCGGCGACGAGATCCCGCGCGTGGCGCCGGAAACACCAATGAAAGACGTGATCTATGAAATGTCGCGCAAAAAGCTGGGCATGACGACGGTCGAGCGCGGCGGGCGGCTGGCGGGGATCATCAGCGACGGCGATCTGCGGCGTCTGCTGGAGCGCGATGGTCCCGACGGCCTGCGCAAAACAGCCGGTGAAGTAATGAATCCGTCGCCGAAAACCATCGCCGCCGGGGAGATGGCGGTGCGCGGGCTGCACACGATGGAGGAGAAGAAGATCACGTCGCTGATTGTGGTGGACGGGGAGGAGCGGATCGAGGGGGTTCTGCATCTGCATGACCTGTGGCGGACGGAGCTGATCTAGGGCAGCCAGCGGCCAGCCACCAGTTGGAGCTTTTAACCCATCCGGCGCGTCTAATAGGGCGTAGGATCGATGCCATGCGGCAGGCTCTTCCAGTCGCGGTGTTGTCTGCTTTGCTGGCCGTTGCTCCGGCGGCTGTGGCGCAGCACGCCGGATCGGCGGGACACGGCGGTTTTCATGGCGGGTACTCGGGTTTCCATGGTGGATACGCGGGTTCCAGCGGGTTCCGCGGCGGATTTTCAGCGCCGCGATCCTTTGGACAATATGTTGGCAGCGCTCCGCGCATTTACGGCGGGGCTCCGCACGCGATCTCAACAGCCCCCATCTACAGCATGAGGGATGGCAGCCTGTCCGTGTATCGGCCGGCGTACCGGCCGGACTATCGAATTTCGGGCCGGCGCGGGCATTATCGCGTGAGGAACAACGGACACTACGGATACGGTGCCTATCCCGGCTACGTCAATTCCTGGGAAGTGCTGCCGTGGGATCTGGGGTATCCGGACTTCACCGGCGAAGACGACGGCACGAGTGCTGCGCAACCTGCTGCTGAAGCTGAGCCGGAGCCAGAATACGCATCCAATACTGTGGTGCCGGAAGACGACAGCTATCGCGAGGACTACGCACCCGCGCCGTACGCAGCCGCCCCGCAGGCGCCGATTGTTCCCGAGCCGCAGCTCACGCTGATCTTTAAGGATGGCCACACGGAGCAGGTCCGCAACTACGTTCTCACGCAGGATGCGCTGCTCGACATGGATCAGGCTGATTCCGGGCGCATGGCGCGGATCCCCCTCGCCAGTCTGAATTTGCCCGCCACGGAGAAAGCCGCGCAACAGGCGGGACTGGACTTCACGCCGCCGGCTTCCTGACCTCATCCCCGCTTTTCCCTTCGACACAACCAGGGAGTATGCTGAATCGATTGAGTACAGGGGATTGCTATGCGCTCTCTGCGGTGGATGGGAATGGTCTGCTGTTTGTCAGCGGCGGCTTTGGGAAGTGCAATTTCCGCGCAGGCCACGAATTCACAATCCACCGCGCCGGCGAATCGGAATTTCCGGGTCGCGGTGTACATTCCGGTGAACATTGTGGAGCGGATGGCGAGCGATCCTGCCTGGCTGGAATCGTCATGGAAGCAGATCAGCCAGGGTGTGCACGTCGACAAGGTCTACATTGAGACCTACCGCAGCCGCAACATCGCGCCGGACGCTGCGATCGACGCGGTAAAGAAGTTCTTCGAAGAGCAAAACGTACAGGTGGCGGGCGGCATCGCCTACAGCGACCTCGACAATGGGCAGTTTCGCTCCTTCTGCTACACCAGTCCCGCTGACCGCGCGTACGTGAAGCACGTTGCGGAGCTGACGGCGCGACACTTCAACGAGATCATCCTCGACGATTTCTTCTTCAACACCACCAAAGAGGCTTCCGACATCGCCGCAAAGGGCGATCAGAGCTGGTCAGCGTTCCGGCTGAAATTGATGGACGAGGTCTCGCGCGATCTGATCATGGGCCCGGCGCGCGCGGTGAACCCGAAAGTGAAGATCATCATCAAGTTTCCCAACTGGTATCCGTCGTTCCAGGCCAACGGATACGACCTGGCGGTCGAGCCGAAGATCTTCAGCGGCATTTACACCGGGACGGAGACGCGCGATCCGGTGATCACGGATCAACTGCTGCAGCAGTACGAGAGCTACGAGATCATCCGGTATTTCGACAACGTGGATCCTGGGCACAACGGCGGCGGGTGGGTGGATACGTTCAGCATTCGCTATGTCGATCGTTATCCGGAGCAACTGTGGGACACGATGCTGGCGAAAGCGCCGCAGATCATGCTGTTCGAATACACGCTGCTGCTCGAGCCGGCTCCGGCGGGCGATCGCTCCGCGTGGGCGGATCTGCCGACCAGCTTTGACTACGAGAAGCTCTTCGGCGGCAAAATTCCGGATTTTGCGGCCGTGGCGGGGAAGGCGCTCCAGGAGATCGATCCCGTCATCGGCAAGCTCGGCAAGCCGCTGGGCGTGGCTGTGTATCGGCCGCTGAACTCGACGGGCGAAGACTTTCTGGCGGATTACCTGGGCGAAGCGGGGCTACCCGTGGAGATGCACTCGGAGTTCCCGACGAACGCGAAAACGGTGGTGCTGACGGCAGCGGCGCAGCACGATCCGCAGCTCATGGCGAAGATCAAAGCGCATCTGATGGCGGGCGGGAATGTCGTCATCACGTCGGGACTGCTGCACGCGATGCAGAGCCAGATCGCGCAGATCTGCGAGCTGCGCGACACGGACCAGGAGATGATGCCGACGGAATACTGGGGCGCGTATGGTGCCGGCAATGGGGCACATCTCGGCACGTCCGCGCCACTTCTGATGCCGAAGGTCCAGTTCTTTACCAACGATGCGTGGCCGCTGATCCGCGGGACGGCGAATGGCGGCGCTGCGCCGGTGCTGCTGCTGGACCGCTACGGCAAGGGCGTGCTGTACGTGCTGACGATTCCGGACAACTTCAACGATCTTTACGCGCTGCCACAGGGCGTGCTGAACGAGCTGCGGCATTATCTGGCGGGCGACCTTCCGGAGCAGCTCGAAGGACCGAGCCAGGTGAGCCTGATGGAGTACGACAACGGGACGTTCGTGGTGGAGTCGTTCCGGGATGCGCCGGTGCCGATCCGGGTGTCGGTTGCGGGCGCGGGGAAACAGTTGCGGAATCTGGTGACGGGCGAAGTGGTAGCGGCAAGCGCGCCGCCAGCTCCGCCGATGATCGGGCGCCGGCGCTTTGCACCTGCTGGTCCGCCGCACAGCAGCTTCGCGCTGACGATCCTTCCGCACAGCAGCTTCGCGCTGACGATCCTTCCGCACAGCTACCTGGCGTTTGCCGTAGAGGAGGGTCATTGAGCTTTGGCCACTCCCACATCTGCCAGAATCGGACAGATGTGGGGCACCCGACGGACAATAGGAATCGGCGGCCGGTTTTCTGCTAGTTTGGCTGCATGAAGGCGGCAACCTGCGGGCGGATCGTGTTTGGCGCGTCGGCGGTGCTGTTCGGCGTCATCGCCCTGATGTGGCACGATGCTGCGACCTGGCAGAACACACAGCATCTCTGGAGTCTGCCTTTTGGGATGATCATCGGCGGCTGTCTGATGGCTGCTCAAATTGCGGGCGGGATTGGAATCTGGCACCCGCGGACCGCGCGTCCTGCTTCAATCGTCCTTGGCATTGTCTATTTATGCTTCTCGCTGGCCTGCGTTCCGGACATCGTTGCCGCGGCGAACATCTATGACCAATACGGCGGGAGCTTCTTCCTGTTCCTTTCGTTAGTCTGGGGTGCGCTTGCGCTGTACGCGGCAACAGAGGCAAATGCAGCGAGGGCGGTCCTGCTCGGTCGAGTGGCGCGCGTTGGACTTGGCGTGTGCGCCATCTCCTTTACGTTGGGCCAGGCGCTCCAGCTTCGCGGAACAGCGCAGGGGGTTCCCAGCTGGATTCCGTTCAGCCACATGTTCTGGGCAATCCTCACCACGATTGCGTTTGCGCTGGCGGCCATTGCCATTCTCCTCAATCGGCAAGCGCTGCTGGCGATGCGCCTGATGACGCTCATGGTGGCCCTCTTCGGCGTGCTGGCGTGGATTCCGCGCGTGATCCTTCTGCCGGGGAACCACTTCATGTGGTCGGAACTTGCCGAGACACTCCTCGTAGCGGGAGCGGCCTGGGTGGTAGCGGAGTCAGGCGACGCTTCGCTCGGGCGGGCCGCGACAGAGTAGCTTCGCACTGACCCTTACCGCACAGCCACGAGGCGTACGTCAGCGCACAAGATTGACCGCGATCGCCGGTAATGCTCGTGCGGTCAGGCTGCCGTGAACTGGAGCGTCAGAAATCGGACGTAAGGGCTGAGAGGACCGCGGAGCATCAAAGGTTCCCGACTGATTGGATCGCTGCGTTACGCGATCGTGTCCTTACCGAGGGCGAAGCGCAGCTCGCGGGAGTCGCTCCAGGCGAGACGCAGGCCGCCGGAGACGGGCCGAGTGCCCATGAGCAGGATGGATTTGACCACCAGATTGAAGAGCTTCGGAGCCTGTCCGGCGAGCCACAACTGGCTGGCGGGACGGAGCACGCCGTCGGCGTCGGGATGCCAGACTCGGTCGTCCCAGCGGCGCGAGCCGAGCGGGAAGTCGGGATAGTCGCGGATGGCGTCGAGCGTGGACTGCAGAATTCGGAGCTTCCAGGGCTGCGCGTATTGCGGCATGAAAAGCACGTGGCTGCGGCCTTCGCAGCGAATCTCGTGGACGAACTCGGTAAAGCTGCTCGCGTTGGACAGGTTCACGTTGCCGTTCGGCTCGCGGCCGTGGCGGTCGCCGCCGGAGATGAGCAGTTTGCCCCACTGCTGCGCCAGGCGCCTGACAGCACGGTTTTCGCGCCAGGGGCGGAGGCCGTTCAGCTCAAAGGCGTGCAGGAAGGTGTGGTTCGCGGAGAGGAAGTCGCGCACGCGCTGCGCGGCTTTGTCCTTGCCGATGAGATAGAGATCCCAGCAGGGATGATTGAAGACGATGAGCACGTTGGGCATTTCGTGCAGCGCGGCAAGGATTTCCGTGAGTCGCTTTTTGTCGGGATTCGCCGTGTATTCCTCAAAGATCTTCATCCATGCGGCTCCGGAGTCGCTGGGGAGGTTGTGAATGCCAAAATGGAAGGCCTGATCGCCGCCAAAGGGCGCGCTCCACTCGACGGAAACCGGAATGTGGCGGGCGGAAGCAACCGTGCGCAGCAGCATGGGCGCGGCGATGGTGTCGTGGTCGGTAATGGAGACCAAAGGGAGGAGGCCGAGACGGTTTTCGATCTGGCCTTTTTCGAGGTCGAAGGCCAGCTTCGGAGTGAGGGGCGGCGTCCAGTACGCGGCGGCATAGTTCAGCGGAACGCCGTAGCGTTCGCGGGATCGCCGCTCATACAGCGCCAGGATGGGCCGGACGACAGGAAACTGGTTGCCGAGGTTGGCCAGGAAATCCAGGGTCTCGCGGGACTGGTTGGTATGGCTGTGGAGTGAAACCGCAGTCGAAGATTCGCACGCGGCGTCCGGTTCCTGCCACAGATATGAGATACGTCGCAATCCGGCCATGGGTCCCTCCGAGGGTTACCTTCCAGGCCCAGTGTCCTAGTGCACCGTAAATGGGGCATTACGGGGCAAACAAAGGTGGGTCAATCGCAGGAATGTATCTCCGGAGGTAACGTGACCCGCGCGGCGGGCCGATACAACGTTGTTGAAAACAGGTGGTTTGGATCCGAGATGGAGGGATGGAGCGAAGCGGCGGCCTTTGCTGCCGAGGCAGCATGATCCGTTAATATCCTGATTTTCAGCGCCGGGTTTGCGCGATGTCGGGCAGATCGGATTCCTGGGTTCCAGCTTCGGGCTCCAGGTGGTTGCGGGTAAGGCCATCTCGGAGAATCTCAAAGGCGTCCTCCGGAGTGTCCGCGACCTGAAAAAGGTCGCGGTCTCTAGGTGAGATAGCGCCCTTGTCCACCAGGATGTCGAGATTGATCACCTTTTCCCAATAGGACGTGCCATACAGCACGACGGTGATCTTCTTGGCCAGCTTCTGGGTTTGCGAAAGCGTGAGGATTTCGAACATCTCGTCGAGGGTGCCGAAGCCCCCGGGAAAGACGACCAGCGCCTTGGCCAGATAGGCGAACCAGTACTTGCGCATGAAGAAGTAGTGGAACTCGAAGTTGAGCGCCGGCGTGATGTAGCGGTTGGGCATCTGCTCAAAGGGCAATTTGATGTTGAGACCGATGGTTTTCCCGCCGGCTTCCCACGCGCCGCGGTTGGCGGCTTCCATGATGCCGGGCCCACCACCGGAGGTGACGACGAAACGGTGGCGACGGGACTTGAGTTCCTTCGCCCAGGTGGTGAGCAGGAAAGAGAGGCGGCGAGCGTCCTCATAGTAGCGCGCCATTTCCACGGCGGCTTCGGCGCGGCTCAGGCGCAGCTCACTGGTTTCCTGCTCGGGCTGGCGGGCGGGCTGCTCTTCCTCGGGCGCCGGTTGCTGCGAGCCGGTGTTCTCCAGGAGCTCCAGCTCGCGGTGGGCCTCGTCGAGAGCGCGGAAGCGCGCGGAACCGAAGAAGACCACCGTGTCCTGAATGCGCTCGCGGCGGAAGCGCGCCAGTGGCTCAGAGTATTCAGCCAGGATGCGGATGATGCGGCCGTCGGGGCCGTTCAGGAAGGCATCGTTTTCATAGGCCAGAGAAGCGCTTTCGAGGGGCGCGGGCGGTTTGCGCGGCATGTCAGCTCTCTTTGTAATGGATGGCGTCAGCAACAGCGATCCAGAGGTTCAGCAGGCCCAGGCCGGAGACGAGTCCGCGCACCGCGCCACTGGCGGTGAGGCGCGCGACGGGAGCGAAGTACAGAAAGAAGCGGTTGAAAGTCCAGAAATGGGTCCAGGGCAGAAAGACGAGGATCAGCCCAAGGTAAAACCGGACGATGACGCGCAGAATCAGGTCGGTGCGGCGCAGCCAGCGGCCGGAAGGTGGCGGGACAGAAACGGGAGCGGCAGCCGGAGGTTGCGGCGGGGCCAGGTTGGGCGATGGCTGCATAAAGGCGCGAAGCGCGGGACGCGCACACACGCCCCGAGACAACTATGCCCACACTACCACAGCGCTTCGGCGGCGAGAGCGAGTCCGATCATCGAAGCGTGGCTGCTTCAGCGCGGTCCTACGAGGCGCAACAATGCGTAAGGGAGCGGGGTGGTCCGTGCAGGCGCAGCGCGCGGGCGAGCCCCTTCGATTCCGCGCCTGACGGCGCTCCGCTCAGAGCAGGCTTGGTTCGGCGATGTTCGTGCGTCATTGGTTTTTTCACGAATGAGACGAATGTCTGGAAGAGCCCCGAGGACAGAATTTCAGCAGCGGTGGTCAATAAGAGCGGCGACGCCGGCGCCGATGGCGGCGAGAGATGGGTCCTCGGAGAGAACCTCGACGGTGTAGCTCTGGAGCGGCGACATCTTGATCATCTCGTAGAGATGGTTTTTCAGGCGCGGGAGCTCGAGGCGCTGGATATCGCGGCCGGTGTAGTAGAAGCGGCCAGCGCCTTCGAGGTGGATCTGCGAGGCGGTCGCGGAGGCGAGAGCGCGATGCCAGAGATCGACGAATTCGGCGCAGCGGCGGTCACCGTTGCGGGCGGCGGCGAAGACTTCGTCGGGCTCCATGTCGAGAAAGCGGAGGCGCATGGCGCGATGGCCCATGATGCCTTCGAGATGGCCGAGGCCGCCGCAGCCGCAGTATTTCTCGCGGGGGTCAAGCGAGACGACCATGTGTCCGCCTTCCCAGGGTCCTTCAGTCCACGGATAGCGGCCGTAGCCGATGCCATTGCCGATGGTCCAGACGCGGATCTGGCGATCGAGCTGGCCGCGCGTGGCGGCGATGCCGGCAGCGACGGCGTCGGCGTCGTTGAAGACGCTGATGTTGAGATTGAGGCCGCGCTTCTGGAGTCCGGCGCGGATGCTGTCGCAGACGCGCGCGCCTTTGAGCTGGGGAAGATTAGGCGAGTCAAGCATGACGCCCTGGTGGAGATAGCCGGGCATGGCGATGCCGGCGGCGGCTGGAGATCCAGCGGAAGCGGACACGATGGCGTCGCAGATGATGTCGCAGAGGTTCTCGGCGGGAATTTCGATGAGGCCGTTGGTCGGGTCGGGGTTCTCGGGGAATTCGCGCAGTTCGCCATGGAGGCGGTGATCCTGGATGAAACCGGCGACGACGCGGGTCGTCACGACAACGCCAACCGAGTTCGACATAAGAAACCTGCCTATTCCTCTTCAGGGGCTGAAGCCCCTCCTTCCAGAAACCCGTTTCGGCACGACTGAAGTCGTGCCCTGATACAAAACTTTCGTGCAGCATGCAGTCGAGCCATGATTCTGACGTTTAATTTTGTACTGCTCCTTCGCATTTATCCCTCAAAGCGCGCGAGTCGATTGATGCCATTGAAGGCGGCGGCCTTGTAGCACTCGGCCAGGGTGGGATAGTTGAAAACCGTGTCGATGAAGTAGTCGAGGTTGCCGTTGAGGGCCATGACGGCCTGGCCGATGTGAACGAGCTCGGCCGCGCCCTCGCCAATGATGTGGACACCGAGAATCTGGCGGGTTTCGCGGTGGAAGATGAGTTTGAGGCGGCCGGTGGTGTCGCCACGAATCTGGCCGCGGGCGATCTCACGGTAGTAGGCGACGCCGACTTCGTAAGGAACGTCTTCCTCGGTGAGCTGCTCCTCGGTCTTGCCGATGAAGGAGATCTCCGGGATGGTGTAGATACCGTAGGGATAGAAGCTGGGATTGGACTGGATGTGCGTATTGCCGAAGGCGCGCTCGACGGCGATGCGGCCCTGCTCCATGGAGACGGAAGCAAGGGCGGGGAAACCGATGACGTCGCCGACGGCGTAGATGTGCGGGACTTTGGTGCGGAAGTCCTGGTCGACGGGGATGCGGCCGCGCTTGTCGGCCTCGATGCCGGCGGCGGGAAGATTGAGCTCGTCGACGTTGCCCTGGCGGCCGACGGCGTAGAGGAGAGCGTCGCCGGAGACGCGCTTTTTGCTTTCGAGATTGGCGACCACGGCGCCGTCGGGGAGCTCCTCGACGCTTTCCACTTCTTCGGCGAGGCGCATGGTGACGCGGCTGTCGCGCAGGTGATAGCTAAGGGCTTCGACGATCTCCTGATCGGCGAATTCGAGGAGGCGCGGGCGTTTCTCGATGAGGGTGACGCGAACGCCGAGGGTCGCGAACATACAGGTGTACTCGACGCCGATGACACCACCGCCCACGACGATGAGGCTTTTAGGCAGATCGACAAGATCGAGGACCTGATCGCTGTTGATGATGGTTCTGCCGTTGATGGGGACTTTGGGCGAGGAGGCGGGCTTGGTGCCGACGGCGACGATGATGGTCTCCGCCTCGTTGGTGCTGGAGCCGCGAGGACCTTCGACGTGGAGGTGATGAGAATCCTCGAAACGGGCGACGCCGTTGATGACTTCAACACCATTGCGCGAAAGCTGAGCTTCGGTGACGTCGATTTCAGTCTTGATGACGTGCTGGACGCGGAAGGCGAGATCGGCCATGGTGATCTTTTCCTTCACGCGGTAGTTCATGCCATAGATGGAGCGGTAGTTGTAGCCGGAGAGATGGAGGACCGCCTCGCGCATGGTCTTGCTGGGGATGGTGCCGGTGTTGATGCAGACGCCGCCGACGACACTGCGCATCTCGATGAGCGCGACGCGCTTGCCCTTCCTGACGCCGGAAACGGCCGCACGCTGCCCGGAGGGTCCGGAACCGATAACCAGGAGATCGTAGGTCGCCATGCGCGAAAAGGAAGAGGATCTGAAATGGGGCCGCAGGAGAACAGGTCCGTGCTCATCTTAAATGTTTGCGAGCGATCTCCGCGCGAACCGGAGCCGTTACACTCAACTTCAGATGCTGCTGTATGCCATTACGAATCGGGCGCGGCTGGCGGGCGATGAGGACGCAAAGCGCGCGCGGCTGGCGGAGCTGGCTGCGGAGTGGGCGCACGGAGGCGTGGCGTACATTCAGGTGCGCGAGAAAGACCTGGCGCTGACAGAGCTGCAGGCGCTGGCGGCAAAAGTGGTGGAAGCGGTGCGCGGGACGGGCGCGGCGACGAAGGTGCTGGTGAATGGTCCGGCGCAGGTGGCGCTGGATGCTGACGCGGATGGGGTGCATTTACCTTCGACCCAGGCCGGGAAGGCGGCCGGAGACCTAGGCTCGGCAATGGCGCAAACTGCGGTGCAGGCAGCGGAACTGGTATATGCCCGGGCGGGACGCGAGGTGGTCGTGAGCGCGGCGTGCCACTCGGCGGAGGAGATCAGGCAGGCGGCGGGGGCGGATCTGCTGCTGTTCTCGCCGGTCTTCGAGAAAGTGACAGCGGAGCGGGCACGGCCCGGGCAGGGACTGACGGCGCTGCGCGAGGCCGTGGAACTGGCGAAGCCGGTTCCGGTGCTGGCGCTGGGCGGAGTAACGGAAAAGAACGCGGCGGCGTGCGTACAGGCCGGGGCGGCAGGGGTGGCAGCGATTCGGATGTTTTGGGGTGAAGGCTGGAAGGGCATGAAGTAACGAGCATGGAACCCGGCAGCGAAAACGTGCATCCAAAGCTTAATCGCTCCTGATCCGACTCGGATGGATGTGCGCTCGACAGAAGGTTTTGTTTCGTTTTTTGCTCAATGACCCCGGTATCCCGTCATCAGTGCCTGATCTATGAAGGCGCTCCTTCGCAGCAACTCTCCGCTCTTGCCGCCGCAATCCGCGAAAAGCTGCATGAGAATTACCGCTGCCTCTGCCTGGACAGCCCTCCGATCGTCGCCGAGATGTATGCGTGCCTGGCGGCGGCGAACATTGACACGGAAATGATGCTACGCGAAGGCAGACTCATTCTCTCCTCGGAACCGAGCCATCTGGTGGATGGGCGCTTCGATACGGATCGGCTGTTGGGCACTTTGGAAGAGACCCTGCATCAGACGCTGCGGGATGGTTTTGCGGGGCTGTGGGCAACTGGCGATATGAACTGGGAGATGGGATCGGACCGGAATTTCCCGAAGCTGCTGGAATATGAATGGCGGCTGGAGGAACTCTGCCGCAGCCATCCGGAGATGGGCGGCGTCTGCCAGTACGCTGCGGGCAGGCTGCCACGCACGGTGCTGCGCCAGGGCGCGTTGGTGCACCGCTCGTTTTTTGTGAACGAGCATCTTTCGCTGCTGAATCCGTACGCCGCGGAACGCGGATCGTTCCGCAGCGGCATGGCCGAGAATCTCGAACTGGATGCTGTGATTGCGTGCCTGTGCCACGCGGCAGGAGCCGAAGGGTCCTCCGAATCCTGAGCCTGATCGTGTGCGCGTGAGCACGTCCCGGAGTGTGCGACCATCAACCTGATGGCTACGGCCTTTCCATTCGGGCTTTCGGCGGCAGGACGGTGAGCGAGGCGGCGATGGCTCGCCTAGAGCTGCCGCCGAGGCGCGGGCGCGGATTGGGCTATGCCGCGTGCGCGCTGGCGGGGATCTTCTGGAGCACGGGGTTCTTCTTTGGGAAGATTTGCTTTGCACGGCTGAGCGTGGGGCACTTCGTGCTGTACCGGTTCCTGTTTGGGTGCGCGGGACTGCTGCCGCTGGTAGAGCGGCCGCGCTTTTCGCGGCGGGAGTGGTGGCTGCTGGGGATCGGGTCGTTTCTCGGGATCCCGGTGCAGTTTCTGGTGCAGTTCTACGGGCTGAAGCTGACGACGGTAAGCCACGCGGCGCTGATGGTGGGGACGATGCCGGTGATTCTGGCCGTGGGCGCGACGATGTTCAGCCAGGAACACCTGGACCTGAAGGGCTGGCTGGCGGTGGTGGGGTCGACAGCGGGGATTGTGCTGATCGTGAGCAGCAGCGAGCGCGGGTCGCTGCGAGGCGGAAGCCTCGAAGGGGATCTGCTGGTGATCGCGGCGATGTTTGTGGCGCTGGGATGGATCCTGATCAATCAGCGGCTGATGAAACGGGGCCACTCGCCGATGGCGGTGACGATCTGGGGGCTGCTGGCTGGGACCACGATGCTGGCGGTGTGGGTGCTGGCGCAGGATGGGCTGCCGCCGGTGCGGGGCATCGGGCTGCCGATCTGGGGCGCGGTGCTGGCCAGCGGCCTGCTGTGCACGGCGGCGAGCACGGCGCTGTGGAACTGGGGGATTCATCATGCGCCGGCGTCGCGGGCGGGAGTGTTTCTGAACATCGAGCCGGCAGTGGGGGCGATTCTGGGCGTAGAGCTGCTGGGCGACAAGCTGGGCGCGGGCGCGTGGGCGGGCGGAGCGCTGATCATTGTGGCCGCGGTGGTGCTGACGACGACGGGACACGGAGAGCAGGAAGCGCCGGTGGGGTGAGGGGTCAGGCAACGTGGTCGGGATGCTCGGGCACGACGGAGAGCTGTAGTCCCAGAGCGTGCATGACGCGGAGCACGGTGTCGAACTCCGGATTGCCGTCCGCACTAAGGGCGCGGTAGAGGCTCTCGCGCGACAGGCCAGCCTCGCGGGCAACGTCGCTCATGCCATGCGCACGGGCGACGATCCCCAGCGCGTCGGCCACGAAGGCCGCATCTCGGCTCTCGAGCGCTTCCGTCATGTAGGCCGCAATGGATTCATTGTCGTCGAGGTATTCGGCGGGATCGAAGGGTTTGGCTTTTGCTTTGCTCATTCCGTCTCCCTGGCCAGTCGTTTGGCTGACTCGATATCCCTTCGCTGCGTACTCTTGTCTCCTCCGCAGAGCAGAACGATCAGAACATCTCCGCGCTGCACGAAATACACCCGATAGCCGGGACCGTAATGGACGCGCAACTTGCTGACGCCTTCTCCGACAGGGTGGACGTCTCCTGGATTGCCGAAGGCCAAACGCCGGATTCGAGCAGCAATTCGGGCTCTTGCCTGGCCGTCACGCAACGCTCGTAGCCAGGAGGAGAACGTTTCCGTCTCCCGGATTTCGATCACATAGCTTATTGTAGCCTAAAAGCTACATAAGTGCTCGCGAGCAGGCCAGGCTCGATAGATTTACCGACGGGAAGCCACAGCCTTCGGAACAATATACGAGGCGAGGCGCAGCCGTTGAGGTTGGGGTTGACATCCTGGTCTGGCTGCTCCATGCGCTGCTGGAGCGCATTCAGACGCCAGGGAAATGGACGGGGACCCGCGACGCAGCACAGGAAGTCCTGTCGCTCTGCACCAAGGCCGGCTCGTCCCCCGCTGGTACACTTGAAGTATCTTGGTGGAACTTGTCCCATCGATACTTTCGGCCGATTTTGCGCGGCTGGCCGAGGAGATTGCGGCGGCGGAGCGTGGCGGCGGGAGCGTGATTCACGTGGACGTGATGGATGGGCATTTTGTGCCCAACATCACGGTGGGGCCTCCGATTGTGCAGTCGCTGCGGAAACATACGAAGCTGCCGCTGGACTGCCACCTGATGATCGAGAATCCGGATGAGTTCATTCCTGCCTTCGCGGAGGCAGGCGCGAACTGGGTGAGCGTGCACTACGAAGCGTGCCGGCATCTGCACCGGTCTCTGGAGCTGATCGCACAGCATGGGATGAAGGCTGGGGTGGTGATCAATCCGGCGACGAAGCCGGAGCTGCTGATCCCGGTACTGGGGATGGTGCACCATGTGCTGGTGATGAGCGTGAATCCGGGATTCGGCGGACAGCAGTTTATCCCTTACTCGCTCAAGAAGATCCGGCGGCTGAAAGAACTTCGGCAGGAACTGGGGCTTGAGTTTAGGATTGAGGTGGACGGCGGGGTGGCTCACGACACGGTGAAGAGCGTGGTCGAAGCAGGAGCGGAGCTGCTGGTGGCCGGAAACGCGGTCTTTGGAGAAGGACACGCGGAGCGGGACGCGCGGGCACTGCTGGAAGCCGCGCAACAGGCGGCTTTGCAGGCCGCATAAGCAGGAACAGGGAACCTGCGCGGGGCTGTCGCAGGCCACCCGGCGCCGGAAGGAATGATAGCAAGAGCGCCTGCAGATGTTGAGGTGTTATGAATCGGCTGGCAATCCGTATTCTGGCGGTGAGTCTGGGCGTGGCGATGGCGCTGACACCGTGCGCGTTCGCAAAGAAACACAAGAAGCAGAAGGATTACAACATCAGCGAGAACGCGCTGAAGAACGTCAAGTCGGAACAGCCGGACAAAATCCTGTACGACAAGGCGATGGTGGCGATGAAGAAGGGCCACTACGACGTGGCTCGGCTGGACCTGCAGACGCTGCTGAACACCTATTCGGATTCAGAGTACGCGATGCGCGCCAAGATGGCGGTGGGCGACACGTGGTTCAAGGAGGGCGGATCGGCCGCGCTGGCGCAGGCGGAACTGGAATACAAGGATTTCATCACCTTCTTCCCCAACGCGCCGGAAGCGGCTGAAGCGCAGATGAAGGTAGGCGACATCTGGTTTATGCAGATGGAGAAACCGGACCGCGACCCGCAGAACGCGCTGAACGCGGAGCGGGAATACCGCACGATGCTGGAGCAGTTCCCGGATTCGCCGCTGCTTCCCCAGGCCAGGCAGAAGCTGCGCGAAGCGCAGGAAGTGCTGGCGCAGCGGCAGTTCGAGATCGGGGAATATTACTTCTCGCAGAACAACTGGGCGGCGTCGATCGCGCGGCTGCAAACGGTCGCGGATACGTATCCGCTGTTCAGCAGAAGCGATCAGGCGCTGATCTCGATCGGCGACGCGTATGCAAACTGGGCGTCGTTCGTCTCACACTACCGGATCCCGGAACGGGCGAAGGAAGAACTGGAGACGTATTACGATCAGCGGGCGGCAGCGGCGTGGGACCGGGTTTGCACGCAGTATCCGCTGTCGGCGCATGTGGAAGACGCGAAGGACCGCCTGATCGCGATGGGGCAGCCGGTTCCGGAACCGACTGCGGCGGAGTTGGCGGAGAGCCAGGCGGAGGAAGACAGCCGGGTGCCTGTAAGACTGGGCAAGAAGACGCTGCTGCTGCTGGAGCATGGGCCGAACACGATCCACGCGGCGCGCGTGGGCGAGCCGTCGCTGACGACGCCGCCACCGGTGATTCCAAAGGACCTGAACGAACAGGCGCGAGTGGCATTTGTGGACGCGATGAAAGGCACGCCGATTCCGCAACTCAGCTTGCCGGGACAGCCGGCGCCGGCACAGAGCGCGGCGAACCCAGCGGAAACGCCGGCCAGCGAAGGCGGCACAGTGCAGACGCTCGAGTTCGGCCAGGTCCCGACCGCGAACAACGGGGCTCCGGGGAACTCCGTAAGCGTGCAGGTGGAGAACGGCGAAGGCGGAGGTGCGGGGGCGACAGAAGCACCTGGCGCAGGATCGAGCACGCCGGCCTCCCCGCCACTGGTGGCGCCGGTGGGACCGACGAACAACCAGCCCCTGCCGCCGGTCGATAAGCCGACATCGGCTCCGCAGCAGATCAACGAGATTCCGGCGGGAGCCTCGCAGCAGATGGCTGCGACTCCGCCGGCGGCAGCGAAGGGCAGGAAGAATCCGAACCCGAAGTTCTACAAGAAGGAAGAATCGTCGAGCACGCACAAGAAGAAGAAGGGGCTGAAGAAGCTGAATCCGTTTTGAGAGGCAGCGGAAAAGCGGTTAGCTAAAAAGCGGCCAGCGATAAGACGGTCAGCGGCACAACGCGGCCCTGAAAAGTACACGCAAGCGAGAAGGAAACCGCCTGCAACGAAATGAGAGGCCGCCCGAGGGCGGCCTTTCTGCTGGGCGGGCGAAACGTTATATCGTGAAGAGAACCATGCCCCAGGAAAGCCAGGAGACAGTCGGAAAAGACCGTGCTATGGAACACCGCGAACTGCCGAAAGCCTACGATCCGACGGCGATTGAAAATCGCTGGGCGGAGTACTGGGTGCGGGAGCGATTGTTCGAGGTGAAAACGCCGGATGCGGCGACGCTGACGAAGCTGCACGACGAAGGGCGCAACGTGTTTGCGATCCTGCTGCCGCCGCCCAACGTGACCGGGCGGCTGCACATGGGCCACATGCTGAACCAAACGGAGATGGACATCCTGACGCGGTGGCGGCGGATGCTGGGGGATCTGACACTGTGGCTGCCGGGCACGGATCACGCGAGCATTGCGACGCAGATGATGGTGGAGCGGCAACTGGCGGAAGAAGGCAGGAAGCGCCAGGATATGGGCCGCGAGGCCTTCGTAGAGCGGGCGTGGGAGTGGAAGCGGCACTACGGCGGGGCCATCCTGGAGCAGATGAAGCGGTTGGGCGCGAGCGTGGACTGGTCGCGCGAGTACTTCACCATGGACGAGCACCTGTCCGTCGCGGTGCGCGAGGCGTTCGTGCGGCTCTACG
>JASHRH010000438.1 GCA_030037475.1 Acidobacteriaceae bacterium | reverse complement strand
ATTGAGGGCAAAGGCAGCCGCAGATTCCTCGCTCACCATCCCCAAACTGAAAAGCGTTTGGGGCCCTTTTCGCTCAGAATGACAGGCCGATGGCAGGGTAAGGCCGGAGGGAGCCATGACGATTCAGGAACTGTTGCTGCTGGAGTTCGACGAGGAAATGGCAAGCACCCGGCGCATGCTGGAGCGGGTACCGGAAGCCAGTCTGGGCTGGAAGCCGCATGACAAGTCGATGACGCTGGGACGGCTGGCCTCGCATGTGGCGGACCTGCCAAACCGCTGCACGGTGATTATCGGGATGGACGTATTCGTGCGGCCGGTGAACTTCACACCCTTTGTGGCGAGCTCAGCAAAGGAACTGCTGGAGCATTTCGAGAAGGCGAGCGGAGACGCGCGTCAGGCGCTGGTGGGACTGGGTGAACAGCAACTACCGGGCATGTGGACGCTGAAGTTCGGCGAGCGGACGATGGTGGAGCTGCCACGGGCGATGGCGCTGCGGCGCGTGTTCATGGATCACCTGATCCACCACCGTGGCCAACTGAGCGTGTATCTGCGGCTGCTGGACGTGCCGGTTCCGGGGATGTACGGGCCGTCGGCGGACGACGCGCGATAATGACGACATCCGGAACCGCAACGGCGGCCGGGATGGGCGCGTGACGGGCAGAGTCTTCACAAAGTTGCTGCTGTCGTTCGTACTGGTGCTGTGCCTGGGCACGGCGGTCCTGGATCTTTCCTTTCGCAACATCGTGGATCACTCGCTGCCCGCGGAAGCGCGAGTGGCGCAGATGACGCCGGAGCAGGAGGAGCGGGCGCTGCATATCCTGCGTCGCAACCTGCTGCTGGCGTCGCTGCTGTCGCTGGCGCTGGCCACGCTGGTTTCGGCCTGGGTGGCGCGGCGCATATCGCAGCGGCTGCAGCGGATCGTGGAGTTTTCCGGCCGGATCGCGAGCGGCGACTTCACGGCGCGCATCGCCGAGGCGGACGGGGACGAGATCGGGGACGTGGCGCGGGCGCTGGACGCGACGGCGGCGCGGCTGGAGCGGTCCTTCAGAGCCCTCGAAAGCAAACAGAGAGAGCTGGCGGCGCTGCTGGACTCCATGCAGGAGGCAGTGGTGGCCGTCGACCGGAACGGGCAGGTGGGCTGGACGAATGCGGTCATGCAGCGGATCGCGCCAGGCGTGGAACGGCCCGGGCGGGCGCTGGTGATGAGCGTCCGCGATCCGGAAGTGCTGAAGTGCGTGGAGATGGCGCTGAAAGAGCGGAAGATCCGCGGTGGAAGGGCGCTCTCGACGATGCCGGGACGGGTGTTTGAGGTGAGCGCGGCGCCGACGCCGGATGGAGGCGCGGTGGCGGTGCTGCACGACGTGACGGAGATCGAACGGGCAGAAAAGACGCGGCGGGACTTTGTCGCCAACGTGTCGCACGAGCTGAGAACGCCGCTGACGTCGATTTCCGGATACGTGGAGACGCTGCTGGAGGACGATCGTCAGCTCTCGGAGCACGGGCGCGAGTTCATGGGGATCATCCTGAAGAACGCGCGTCGAGTGAGCCGGCTGACGGAGGATCTGCTGGCGCTGGCACAGGTGGAGTCGGGCGAGCACAAGCTGAAGGTGCAGCCGGTGCGGGCTTCGGCGCTGGTGGAGGATGCGATTGAGTCGCTGGCGGGGATGGTGGGGGATTCGGGCATCGCACTGGAAGCCGGAGAGACCACGACGGAGCCGGTTCTGGCGGACATGGATGCGATGACGCAGGTGTTCGGGAACCTGATTGAGAATGCGATGAAATACGGCTCGGCCGGCAGGCGGGTGGTGGTGGGAGCGCGGGCGGTAGACGGGATGGTGGAGTTTTCCGTGCAGGACTTCGGGCCAGGGATGGCGAGCGAGCATCTGGACCGGATCTTCGAGCGGTTCTACCGCGTGGACAAGGCGCGGTCGCGGGAATCGGGAGGAACAGGGCTGGGGCTGGCGATCGTGAAACACATTGTGCAGGCGCACGGCGGGACGATTCGGGCGGAGAGCGAGCTGGGAGCGGGAACGACGTTTTTGTTCACGCTGCCGATGGCGGGAGGGGAATCCGGCCGGGAGAAGGAAGCGGCTGTGCGCGCCGAGTAGAGTTGGGATACAACCTTTTGCGTTTCGCAAAGGGGCAACACTGCAATTCTGCCTCATGGCGTTGCTAACAATCGCCTCCGTTTCCAAAAGAGCCTGTGAGGCCGGGGCCGTCCGGGGCTCACATCCGCTGCTGCCAATGCGCCGGGTCGCGGCTGCCGTGGAAACAGGCAATGACAGTCAGCGCATCGTCCGGCTCGATCACAAACATCAGCGCGTAGGGGAACCGTTGCAGGAGGGCGCGCCGGATGTTCCTGTGGATCACCGCGAACTGGCAGGGATTGTTGCTCATGCGCCCAATCGCGGCATCAACGGCTGCTCGGAAACGGCGGCCCAGGCCAGGGGCCTCGTTCTCGTACCAATCCTGCGCGTCGATCAGCTCCTCACGTGCGATCGGAGTGAAGATAACGGAACGTGCTATGGGCAACGCCGATCCAGCTCGGTTTTCAATGCCGCCCAGGTGATGCCCTCGCGCCGATCCTGGTCGAGCGTCTCCAGACGGCGATCCAGCTCGGCCTGTTGTGCGGCGGTCAAGGGAAGCTGGTCGGCTTCGAGGCTGTCCCAAAGCTGCGAGATCAGCGCAAGGCGCTCTGGCGGCGTCAGCCGCGTGAGCTCGTCACGGGTGAGTACATCCATAGCTCACAGCTTAGAAAAAAACCGGTCCCGGCTCAAGTCCCGATAAGTTTGGATCCCGAAATGTTTTGGGCGTTGTTTCACGCCTCATGAAACGATGGATGGGGACATGGCCCCCTTCCTGCGGGACTTCTCTGCGGCAAAGCAGCGAAACAGGCTCGCAAGCCAGCTTCATCCACAGCCGGAACGCCGTCGATTTCGATAAACTGAGAGCAATTTCAGAGACGCAGAGACTCGACAGAAGAGAGGCCGCGCCGCAGCGCGGGCGAGGCTCCGGAATGCACGTCTTTGGATTTCTTTGCGACAGGCCATTGATGTGCGAGCCAGCCGCCGGAGTTCCGGCGCGCGGGTGGGAGAGAGGGATGAAGCTACCCTGGGCAGCCGGCGCAGGTGCAGCGGCTGCCGAAGCGCGCAAGGCGAGAATCCGAACAGGTGTCAACACGAATCGCGCTGATATAATCGCCTTTTCCCAAAGATCGGCCCGATTTTGAGCAGTGAGGGTGTGCCTATTTTTCCCGTGAACTTCTGGAGCCCAGGCTCCCCGCACGTATCAGGCAGGAAGATGCGCCGTCTTTTGGGGCAGGCCTTGGTGTTGGTTGTGGCAATGGCCGCCGGGCTGCGGGCTGTGCCGCTGACGGCCCAGGCGACGACGGATACAGGCGCACAGGCGGCGGCCAGCCAGCAGAACACCATCGTCGAAATCCGGGTGATCGGCACGCGGCGCATCCCGCAGGAAGCGGTGAAGGCGCGCATGTTCAGCCACGTGGGCGACCCCTGCGATCCGCTGACGGTGGAGCGGGACTTCAACTCGCTGTGGAACACGGGCTACTTCGAGGACGTGCGGATCGAAAGGGAAGACACGCCGCAGGGCGTGGTCCTCGACGTGTACGTGCGGGAGAAGCCGCTGATTCGCGACATCAGCTACAAGGGCCTGAGCTCCATTACGGAGTCGGACATCATGTCGCGGTACAAGAAAGAGAAGGTGGGGCTGACTCCGGAGAGCCAGTATGACCCAGCGCGCATTGCGCACGCGGTGACGGTGATCCAGGAGATGGAGGCTGAACACGGGCACCAGTTTGCGACGGTGCGGCCGGAGGTGAAAGACATCCCGCCGGCTTCGGTGGATCTGGTGTTCAACGTGAAGGAAGGGCCGACGGTGAAGGTGGGCAGGATCACCTTCAGCGGGAACCGGCATGTGAGTTCGCGCGTGCTGCGGCGGGCGATGGTGAACCTGCGGCCGGTGGGCATCCCGCATTCGATCTTCCTGGAGAACCTGTTCGCGCGGACCTACGACGCCAGCAAGCTGGAAGAGGATTCGGAGCGGGTGCGGGCGGCGTATGAGGACCGCGGATATCTGCGGGGCGGCCCGGTGGGGGAACCGACCACGCATCTGCGCAACGAATCGGGCCTTTCGCTGTTCACCTTCCGGCCCCGGAAGGGCAAGCGCATCGACATCCACATGAACATCGAGGAGGGCGAGCGCTACCGGCTGGAGGGGATCACCTTCACCGGGAACAAGGCAGTTCCGAATACGAAAGCGCTGCGCGCCATCTTCAACATGAAGGATGGCGACTGGTTCAACATGACGGCGTTCCGGAAGGGCCTGGATAACCTGCGCAAGGCCTACGGGCAGCTCGGATATATCAACATGACGGCGGTGCCGAACCCCGCATTCGACGACGCGAAGCACACCGTGAAGTGGGAGATCGACATCGACGAAGGGAAACAGTTCACGGTGTCGCGAATCGAGTTCCAGGGCAATACGATCACCCGCGATTTTGTGATCCGGCGCGAACTGCTGCTGCAGGAAGGGCAGGTATACAACAGCCACCTGTGGGAGATGAGCCTGCTGCGGCTGAATCAGCTGGATTACTTCAACCCGCTGAAGGTGGACCAGGACTCGGAGACGCACCAGGACACGGAAAACGGGACCGTGGACCTGCTGCTGAAGGTGCAGGAGAAGGGCAAGAACTCGATTGGGCTGAATGGAGGCGTCAGCGGCTATTCGGGGGCGTTCCTGGGGCTGAATTATTCGACCAACAACTTCCTGGGGCTGGGCGAGACGCTGAGCGTGCAGGCGAACGCGGGAAGCCTGGCGAGGAACCTGGGCTTCTCCTTCGACGAGCCGTACCTCCGCAACCGGCCGCTGAACCTGGGATTTCAGGTTTTCGACCAGAAGACAGACTTCAACGCGTCGAAGAGCTATTCGCTGACGGGATCGAATGCGAATCTGAATTCGGCGGAGTCATCGCTGCTGCAGAACTACGACCAGTCGCGGAAGGGATTCAGCCTTTCGCTCAGTTATCCGACGCGGCGGTTCAGCCTGTTCGGATTCTCGCGGCTTGGCGCGACCTACTCATGGGACAGCTCGTCGGTGCGAGCGTTCAATCAGGCATCGACGAACCTGTTCCAGGTGCTGTCATTCCGGAGCGGGATCCAGGGGCAGAACTCCCTGGAAGGGATCATCAACAGCTCAATGATGTTCAGCTACAGCTCCAGCAGCGTGGACAGCAATTTCCTGCCCCATGCCGGACAGCAGCTAAGCGGCACCGTGCAACTGGCAGGGCTGTGGGGCAGCGTGCGCTATGTGCGACCGGTGGTGGAGTACAAGCGCTACGACCCAGTGAAGGGATTCTGGTTCAACAAGCAGGGACGCAACACGTTCGGGATGCGGATGCAGCTGACTTACATCGCCGGCTTCTCCGGCGACGTAGCGCCGCCGTTCGACCGGCCTGTGGCGGGCGGCGATTACGATCTGCGCGGCTTCGACGCGCGGACGGTTGGTCCCTACGGGTTTGTGCCGACGCGGGTCATGTTCACACTGACCAATCCGGATGGCAGCCCGGTACCACGCTATCCGACGAACCCGAGCCTGGGGTACATTCAGGTGCCGCTGCCGGTGTACGGCATCGCAACGATCGGCGGGGACACGAACTTCACGAACAACATGGAGTACGTGATCCCGATCTACGGGCGGACCGTGGCATTCAACGTCTTCAACGATTTTGGGATGGACATGGCGGTCGACCGGAATCAGCTGCGCGAGAGCCCGGAGGGGATCGACGCGCTGAATTCGCCGCTGTACGGCTGCCCGAATTACGTGAACGGGACCTGCCAGGGCGGGCAGCAGATCAGGTTCAACACGATTATCGAACCAATCGGCGGGACGAACTACGTACCGCGCGATTCGGTGGGCGCGGAACTGGACGTGATGATGCCGATCATCAACGCGCCGTTCCGGCTGTACTACGCCATCAACCCGCTGAAGCTGTATGACTCGTTCACGCGGACGAACCTGATCACGCGGAGCATGTTCCCCGCGGGAGGAGCGGGCGACTTCTCCTATGCGGAGGCCGAACAGCTATACAACGGACTGTACATCCTGCGCGAGCCAAGCAAGACGTTCCGGCTCTCGGTGAGCACCACATTCTGAGGGCAGAAGCAGGCCGCGGCAGACGCGCCAGGAGGCGGAAGACGGACGCAGGATGTGTTTGACGGCCCTGCACCCCGGACCTATAATTCGCTCAAGTTCCTGAGAATTACGAGCATATTTACTATTCCGGCCATCGAAGCCAGCCTGCTCCGGCGATCTTCGGAGAGCAGGAGTAAGGCTACCAGGAAAAAAATGAAGGAGTTTGCGAAATCCATGAAGCGTACGTTGTCTCTCGTTTGCGTGCTTGCGTCCGGGCTGGGCGTGGGCGCGTTTGCTCAGGCTGCCTCGGCAAAGCCTGCACCCGCCACCGGCACGACAAAGGTGGCCGTCATTAATTTCCAGCAGGCGGTCGCACAGACCAACGAGTTCCAGCGGGATCTGGCGGATCTGCGCAAGAAGTACAGCCCGCGCGAGGAGTCTCTGCAACAGCTGAACGATAAAGTCGAGGCGCTGAAGAAGCAGCTACAGGGATCCGGGGCGACGCTGACGGATGCCGAGAGGCAGTCGAAGCTGAAGGAAATCGACGACGACACGAAGAACCTGCAACGGTCGGCCGAGGACCTGCGGAACGACGAGCAGTCGGATGGGCAGGAAACGTTCCAGCAGGTGGGGCAGAAGGTCTTCAACACGATGTCGACCTATGCCAGGGACAAGGGCTTTGGGCTGGTGCTGGATGCCAGCCAGCAGAACAGCCCGGTTCTGTGGCTGACGCCGAGTGCTGACATCACGGCGGAGGTGGTGGCGGCGTATAACGCACAGTCCGGTGTCCCCGCGCCGGTGCCGTCAGCTCCAGCGCCGAATACCACGGTGAAGAAACCCACCACGCACTAACCCTTCGCTGGATCGGAAAAACCTCCCTGCGGGCGGCCCCCAAGGCCGTCGCGCAGAGGCGGTTGAGTGCGTGTGCGTGTCCTGTGGAAAAAACTGTGGAAGATGTCTGACTGGGCGGATGTTAATGCATTGTTTAACACCGTTTCAGGGTTTGAAAACAGGCAAAATCAACGTATCCATTTGCATTACAAAGGTTAATGAGCGGGTGGGATCGGCCACAGTGAGGTTGTCGCGGGACAGGTTACCAGCGGCAACCTTTTTTGTTTTCCACAATTGTGTATGAAATCGCCGTAAATCAATTGCCTACCGGATGATGCCGCGCTCCGATTTTTCGATGAAGTCCACGAGGTACTGCACGTCAGGCGAGCCGATGCCTTCGGCGCGCAGGATTTCGAGCGCCTGAGCAATGTTCATTCGGGAGGCCAGCAGCAGTCGATAGGCGTGGTGAATGGCGCGCACGCGCTGGCGATCAAAGCCGCGCCGCTCCAGGCCGACCTTGTTGATGCTGTAGGCATGGACCTCGCGTTTGGCGGAGGTCAGCGAGAAGGGGAGCACATCCTGCGTAATGGTGGTGCCTCCGCCGATATAGGCATAGCGGCCAATGCGGCAAAACTGGTGGACGGGACAAAGAGCGCCGACGGTGGCGTAGTCCTCGACGGTGACATGGCCGGCGAGAGTGGCGGCATTGGCGAGGATGCAATAGTCGCCGATGATGCTGTCGTGGCCGATATGGGTGTAGGCCATGATGAGGCAGTGGCTGCCGATGCGCGTGACGCCGCCTCCTCCTTCGGTGCCGCGCGAGATCGTGACGGATTCGCGGATGGTGTTGTCGTCGCCGAGGACGACGGCGGTGGGCTCGCCGCGATATTTCAGATCCTGCGGTGAGACGCCGACGCAGGCGAAGGAGTAAAAGCGGTTGCGGGCGCCAGTTGTCAGATGGCCGTCGAGGACGACATGGGAAACGAGTTCGCAGTCCTCACCGAGAACGACATGCGGACCAATGGTGCACCAGGGACCGACGAAGCAGGAATCGGGAACGACGGCGCCCGGAGCGACGATCGCGGTGGGATGGATGCTCACTCCTGCGCCACCACCTGGAGCGCGGGCTCGGCCGGCGCATTGGGCCGGGGAACGAGCTGGCACATGACGATGGCTTCGCAGGCGAGCTGACCGTCGACGGTGACGCGGCCTTCCATTTTGACGGCGCGAGAGCGCCAGTTGAGGACATTGATCTCAATGCGGAGCTGATCGCCGGGGAGGACGGGGCGGCGAAACTTCGCGCGCTCGATGGAAGTGAAGACCATCAGCTTGTTCTGGCGGTCGGGGACTTCGGGAAGCAGGAGCGCGCCGCCGGCCTGGGCGATAGACTCGACCACCAGCGCGCCGGGCATGATGGGAAAGCCGGGAAAATGTCCCTGGAAGAATGGCTCATTGATGGAGACATTCTTGATGGCGACAATGCGCTTTTTGCGTTCCACCTCGATGATGCGATCGATGAAGAGAAAGGGGTAGCGGTGCGGCAGGATGTCCATGATGTCGGTGACTTCAAGCACCTGCTTGCCGTCCAGGATGGGGTTCGAGTTCTCCATAGCGCGCAGGGGCGATTATAAACGGAGCCTCAGACGCATGCTGGCGCTGGCCTGGCTCAGCGCAGGACCAGCAGCGAGAGAGCGAGCGCGACGGGCATGACAAGGAGACCGACCTTCAGGAATTGCCACGCGGTAATCTCCGCCTGCTCGCGGCGCAGAACGATGAGCCACAGGATCGTAGCCAGAGAACCGGTAACGGAAAGGTTGGGGCCGAGATCGACGCCGACGAGCGTGGCGCGGGCGAGCAATCCGGCGTGCCCAGCGTGACGCAGTGCCGATCCGGCGGCGAGGCCCACCGGGAGATTGTTCATGACATTCGAGAGCAGAGCGACAGAGAAGGCGCCGGCGAACTTCGCGGCCTGACGCGGCTGGCGATCCATCCAGGCCAGCGCCGCCTGAGCAGCGTGCATCATGCCGGCCTGGTTCAGGGCGGCGACCAGGATAAACAGGGCCGCGACCAGCGGCAGAATGCTCCACGAAGCATGGCGAACGGCAGTCAGCGGAGCGGAGCGGTCCTGAGAGGCAACCAGCATCATTGCGATAAGAGCGGCGAGGAACGTTGGCCATCCGAGAGGGATGCCGAAGCCGGACGCGATGAGCATCGAGGCAGCAGCGAACAGAATTCCGGCGAAGGCAAAACGTCCGGCGCGGGGGAGAGGGCGGATTTGACCGGCATCGGCCACCGGTTGCGCGAGCCGACGGCTCGAGAGCAGGCGCAGCACCAGAAAGGTGACAGCGATCGAGGCGAGCGACGGCAACAGGAGGGCGCGAAGCCACGCGCCGAGCGGCGGCAGATGCGAAGCAAAGACGACCAGGTTAGCAGGGTTGGAGATGGGCAGCAGAAAGCTGGCGGCATTGGCGACCAGAGCGCAGGCCAGCAGATGAGGACGGGCATCGACGCGGGCGCGGCGCACGGCGGCCAGAACCGCCGGGGTGAGGACCACGGCGGCAGCGTCGTTGGAGAGCAGGGCCGTAACGAGGATTCCCGCGGCGTAGACCCAGAAGAAAAGACGAGCTGCGGAGCCGCGCGCATGAGCGACGGCGATTTCAGCGACCCAGTCGAAGACTCCCTCCTCGCGGGCCAGCTCGGCGAGAATCATCATGCCGGCGAGGAAGAGACAGACATCGAGACCCTCATGAACGGCGTGGAGCGCAGTAGCTGGAGAGATGAGACGGAGGATGAGCAGGAGCAGAGCGCCGGAACCGACCCAGATGTATTCGGCGAGGCCGCGGGGGCGCAGCAGCATCAGCGCGATGCCTGCCAGCGAAATGATCCAGATCAGAACAACGTCCATGCGTCGGGCGGGAGAATACGGCGGGAAACGGGGTCTCGAACTACACTATATCCAGGCCTGCCACCCCCGCTTACTGGATCCAGCACGGGGAACCCCACGGACGCCAGTTGGAGAAGACGAGGCAAGGTATGTCTGAGCGTCTGTATTATTCGGACTCATTTCTGACCACCTTCGATGCCACGGTGACGGACGTGCGCGAAGTGCTGCGGCGCGATGGGGAATCGGTGTGGCAACTGGCGCTGGACCGCACGGCGTTCTATCCGACAAGCGGCGGGCAACCGACGGATCTGGGCGTGTTGAGCGCGGTGTCGCGGGGCGGGGCGGCGCTGGAAATTCCCGTGGAGCAGGTGGAAGAAGACGAGCAGGGCGAGGTCTGGCATTTTGTGCGCAAGCCGCTGACGGCGGGAACCGCGGTGCGGGGAGAGATCGACTGGGAACGGCGCTTCGACCACATGCAGCAGCACACGGGGCAGCATCTGCTGTCGGCGGTGTTTCTGAGAGAGCTGCAGGCGCCGACGGTATCGTTTCACCTGGGCGAGAGCGTTTCCACGATCGATCTGGCGGGGAGCGTGCCGGCGCGCCACAGTCTGGAGCGGGTGGAGCGGCTGGCGAACGAGATCATCGGAGAGGACCGGCCGGTGACGGTGAGTTCTGCTGCGCGCGGCGACGCGGAAGCGATGCTGGCGACGGGCATCCTGCGCAAGCTGCCCGAGCGGGAGGGAGCGATCCGGCTGATTACGATCGCGGACTGCGACCGCAATGCCTGCGGAGGCACGCACGTGCGTTCGACGGGGCAAATCGGCGGACTGCTGGTGCGGGGCGTGGAAAAAGTGAGCCGGGGAGCGCGCGTGAAGTTTGCGTGCGGGTTGCGCGCGGTGCGGACGGCGCGGGCCGACGCGGCGCTGCTGGGCGAAGCGGCCGGCGCGCTGTCAGTGGGCGCGGCGGATGTTCCGGCGGCGGTGGCGCGGCTGCTGAACGAGGCAAAAAGCGGAGCGAAGGAGCGGCAGCGGCTGCGCGAGGAACTGGCGAGCTACCACGCTTCCCGGTTGGCGGTGGAGGTGCCGATCGAAGACGGGCTGCGCCTGGTGGTGCGCTCGTGGAAGGACCACGACCGGGATTATGTGAAGATGCTGGCGGCGCGCACGGCGAGCGCAGCGCCAGCGACGGCGGTGATCTTTTGCGCGGAAGAGGCGAACCCGGCGCGGGTGGTGATGGCACGCAGCGTCGATCTCAATTTCGACTGCGGGCGCCTGCTGAAGGAAGCGCTGACGGAACCTGGGTTCCGCGGCGGAGGATCTGCGGACCTGGCGCAGGGCGAAGTGCCGGTCGCTCAGGCGGCGGCGCTGCGCGCGAAGCTGGCGGCAACGGTACGACAGACGGTGATGGCGAACCACACTGCGCGAGAGCGGCAGGCGCTGCCCCAAGGTGCGATTCAGGCCGAATTACCGTAAAATCGAAGAGGTCTTTCTCCGCCTTCGTGGGGCTATAGCTCAGCTGGGAGAGCGCATCGTTCGCAACGATGAGGTCGTCGGTTCGATCCCGACTAGCTCCACCAATCACGTTCAGGTTGTTCCCTGAGAGGTCCTTCGCGGCGGTGCCGCTCAGGATTTCGCCTGCTGGCTTAGACGTCCGCAAGGCGGCTCAAGTTCGATCCCGACCAGCTCCACCAAAAGATCTCCTTTAAAGGTCAGCGACTACTGGCCTGGAGAGTATAGCGGCCGGCGTGATCGAGCGTGATCGCCAGGCGAGCGCCGTTTTCCGCTGGAGTGCCGTGGCTGACTTCTCCATTGACGAGAACCGGGCCGGCGCCGGGCGTTACAGGGTAGAGGACCGTCGCGCGGATGCCGGGAGGCAGATCGATGACGACGTGGAGGCTGTGCTCGCCGTGGGTCTGGCGCAGGTCGACGCGGAGGAGTCCGTGCGGAGTGGGCTCGGCGCCGCGAGCCCAGGCAAGATCAATGAGATCGGGGCGGATGGTGGTCTGCGCAAAGCCGGCAGCGGTGGGGCGGATCCCCAGAACCTGCTCCATCAGCCAGAAAGCGGGACCGCTGGACCAGCCATGAGCGAGGGAAATGCGGTAACCGGCGGTGTCGTCGGCCTGGAGATCG
>JASHRH010000437.1 GCA_030037475.1 Acidobacteriaceae bacterium | reverse complement strand
TCGCGATCGTGATTCCCCGCTCCCGCTCCTCCGGCGCGTTGTCGATCGAGTCGAACGAACGAAACTGGTTCTTCGGATTGTGCTTCTGCAATACCTTCGTGATCGCCGCCGTCAGCGTCGTCTTCCCGTGATCGATGTGCCCGATCGTCCCCACGTTCACGTGCGGCTTCGTCCGGTCAAACTTCTCCTTCGCCATGTGCGTGTCCTCTCAAAAATCCAAAATCATTCAAGTCCCGTCCGGCTCCGCTCAGTAACTCGCATACAGCCGGTAAAACCTCTGTCTCACCTCGGGCGCTACCTGCTCCACGCGCCGCAGATACTGCTCGCGAATCTGCCCGCGGTCGGAGTCGCCCAGCTTCCCATACGCCGCCTGCGCGGCCGAACCCAGAAATCCCCGCGCCAGCACTGCCTCGAACTGCCGTACCCGCAGCTTCGCCCCGGCTACATCCCGCAGGAACCGCTCCACCCGCGTCGGAGCAAACGCCTCATCCAGAGCCTGCCGCACTACGCTGAAGGTCGCCTCGTCCTGGACCGGGATCGTCGCCTGCTCGAACATCGTCTCCATCCTGCTCTGCCCTGCGTCTCACTCTCTGGAGCGGGAGACGGGAATCGAACCCGCGACCAACAGCTTGGAAGGCTGTGACTCTACCACTGAGTTACTCCCGCCTGAACTTCGAGTCGTCAGCGATCAGTAGTCAGGAGTCAGTAACTGCAATGCGCTTCAGGCCGACCTCCTGTTTTGACTGACTCCTGCCTACTGACTCCTGTCTCCTGAATCCTGGAGCTGATGACCGGGATTGAACCGGTGACCTCTCCCTTACCAAGGGAGTGCTCTACCAACTGAGCTACATCAGCCCTCTAAAACCTCGTAGTCAGTGATCGGAAATCAGTGATCAGTCTGCCCTGTTTCGCCTGATTCCTGTCTACTGACTCCTCCCACTCTGCTCCCGATCCTGGTCTTCCAGCCGCGCCCGCATATTCGCGGTGATCACGCGGAAAGCGAATAACCCCAGGATCAGCTCCGGAATCCAGCGGATCTTCAGCGCGAAGCTGCTGAACCCAAAGCCGCCAAAACTATATCCCTTCACCGGCAGCGTTGCCGTGCCATCGAGGGTAAACCATGCCAGCACACCCAGCGCCGCCAGAACCGCGAGCGCCGTCCACATCCTGCGCCGGTTGGCCGCGGGCGAAGGAGGGATATCGGCGTCGACATCAGCCATGTTCCGCCCCAGTGCTTCGCTGCTGGCCCTCATTTGAACCTTCCCGCAATCCTGGTGCACAGGGGAGGATTCGAACCTCCGTAGCTCCAGAGAGCGGCAGATTTACAGTCTGCTGCCATTAACCACTCGGCCACCTGTGCGCACAACCCGCAATCTCGCCCTTTTCCGCTTCGCTGCGGGCACCCTCCGGCATTCCGGAAGCCTGTTCCGGTGGCCGCTGTCTGCCCTGGTCTCGGGATTGCGCTGCGAAGGGAACCCGGCCCTCACTGTCTCAGGCCGGAAAACTGGAGCTGGCGAAGGGACTTGAACCCCCGACCCTCTGATTACAAATCAGATGCTCTACCAGCTGAGCTACGCCAGCCCGGACAGCCCTGCACCCTCACCCGCCGGACACACCCCTGCGTCTGCTCGTGCGAAGGTACAGATTGAAAGTATCACACGCCAGGGCCGCTCGCAATCAGCAATCGAGCATTGCTGCGCCCTCTTCGGATCACGCGCTCACGCGGCTTCTTCTTCAGCGAATTCAAATCCTGCCTGCGAGTAAGATGATAGAAGCATGACGTTCCCCGGAAGAGTGAGGGAACCCTCCCGATGAGTCACCGGCGCAAGCGCTTCACCCTCGCCATTATCCTTCTCGTCCTGCTGCTGCTGGCTGGCGCGATTTATCTCCGCAGGGTTGCTCCACCGGAAGCCGCGCGCCTGCTGCCCGAATCCGACGGCATCGTCTATCTCAATTTCCAGGCCGTGCGCAGCGCGGCGCATTTCAGCGAGCATCCGGTACAGCACGCCCCCGGCTACCAGCGCTTCATCGACGCCACAGGCATCCAGTTCGAGCGCGACCTGGACGACGCGGCCTTCGCGCTGCACCGAATGCCGAATCCCCAGGGGCCGAACGGCGCCGTTGCCTTCTCCGATGTCTTCGTCGGCCATTTCGACGGGCGTCGGCTGGCTAACTACCTGGCTACGCTGGCTCAGTCTCAGGAGATCTACGCCGGCCATACTATCTTCAACATCCCCAGCCAGGGCCGCACTGTGCGCGTGGCCATCCTCGGCTACGACATCGTTGCCGTCAGCAACACACCCACGGCCGAGCAGATCCATTCCATGATCGACCGCTACCGCACCGCGGCGCTGCCCTTCGCCGGCTCGTCTCTGCTCTCGAAGCACTACGCGCAGGTTCCGCTGCTCTCCCTTGCCTGGGGCATCGGTCAGATCGCGCTGCCGCTGGGCAAGACGGGTGGTATCCATGTCATGGGCGTGCGCCTGCCCATTCCCGTCGATGCCACATTCATCGCCTCGCTGCGCTGGATCGGCCACATCCACCTGCGCATCGAGGAGATCGCCCCCAACGAATCCGCCGCCGCCGATTCGACAGAATCGCTGCAGATGCTGCTGACTCTGGTGCATTCGCTGGAAACCTCGGGAGGCGCCCAGCCCTTCGATCCGGAGACGCGCGCCTTTCTCGACAGCATTACGGTGGAGCGCCATGATAATCGTGCCGTGCTGATGGCTACCGTGCCCACTCCACTCCTTGAGCACATGCTGACCTCGCCCAGCGGCATGAAAGCCGTTCCTGGTTCTGGCGCTGCCACGATTCCCCGAAAGAGCGCGACCGCAATGTCCAGCCCGAATGCAGCCGGAACCCCTGCCAACACCGCGGCGCCGGCCACGAAGAAGAAAATCTCCAGTCTGAAGAAGCCCTGACCCGCACGCGCTCGTGTCCTGCCCCGGTTTCCCGATCTGTGATTCTTCAGACTGGCGGAAGACATCTTCCGCCGGGATGCCGTACCCTGTTTTCTGGACTATGTTGACTCTTCGCCACACAGCCTTGTTGACCGCCGTGCTTCTGCTCTCCGGCACGCTTTTCGCGCAGCAGTCCGCGACCACTCCCAACGCCCCGGCTCCTGCCGCCCAGGCCGCCGCCCAGGCTCCGCTGCCCTCGCCGCAGCCCACCGGCCCCACGGCCGTGTTCGATACCAGCATGGGCCGCATGGTCTGCCGTCTCTTCTCCAAAGAGGCGCCCAACGCCGTCGCTAACTTCATCGGCCTCGCGACCGGCACGAAAGACTGGATCGACCCGAAAACCCACCAGCCGATGCACGGCAAGCCGCTCTACAACGGCACCATCTTTCACCGTGTCATTCCCGGCTTCATGATCCAGGGCGGCGATCCGCTGGGCACCGGCGAGGGCGATCCGGGCTACACGTTCAATGACGAAATCGACCCCAGCCTGAACTTCGACGTCGCCGGCCGTCTGGCCATGGCCAACTCCGGCCCCAATACCAACGGCTCGCAATTCTTCGTCACTGTGGCGGCAACGCCCTGGCTCAATCAGCACTACACGATCTTCGGCCAGTGCGATGATTCCAGCGTCTGGGTCGCTAAGTCCATCACCGACGTCGACCGCGACCCGAATAACAATCGCCCGACGGAACCAGTCGTGCTCGAAAAAGTCACCATCGTTCCTGTCGGCCAGCCTCTCCCGCCCGCAGCCCCGGCTCCTTCAACTCCTGCTCCGCAGTCCTGACCGTTTTGGAAAGCAAGGGCTGCCCTGCCCTTCGGCCCTGTAAGCCAATCTTCTGACCCACTGAAAGGATGTTCCCATGTCTCGTCAGCCAGGCACCTACGCGGTGCTCAACACCACGGAAGGCGAAATCGTCTGCCGCCTTTTTGAGCAGGACGCGCCGAAGACCGTCGCCAACTTCATCGAGCTGGCCGAGGGCAAGCGCGAGTGGACCCACCCCGTCACTCACGACAAGTCCAAAAACAAGCTCTACGACGGAACCGTTTTCCACCGTGTCATTCCCGACTTCATGATTCAGGGCGGCGACCCAGCCGGCAATGGCATGGGCGGTCCCGGCTATCGTTTCGAGGACGAAACCCGCCACTCCCCGCATCGCTTCGACCAGAAGGGCAAGCTGGCCATGGCCAATGCCGGTCCCAACACCAATGGATCGCAGTTCTTCATCACCGTCGCGCCCACTGAGTGGCTCACCGGCAAACACACCATCTTTGGTGAAGTGGCCGAGGGCCAGGATGTCGTTGAGAAGATCTCCCGCGTGCCGCGCGACCGCCAGGACAAGCCCAACAAGCCCGTGATCCTGGAATCCGTAATCATCGAGCGGGCGTAGCCAGTTCGAAAGGTCGCCAGCCGCGACTGAAGCAGGGGCTAAAGCCAGAGAGGTTCTCATAAAAGTTTATCCATAGTCCTGTGTTCCATGCTCTAATGATGTCCAATTCACCCATGCTTCGGGATGGACGCTGGATCACACCAGCACCTTAGAGTTACGCGGATTGGCACTCTCTCTGCGCGGCGGACACCGGGATATGAGGGGATGGTCGTCATGAGCGCATCGCTTCCTGCCCAAATCGGCGGTCCCAGTTTCCTGGAGATGACGGAACGGGAGTGGGACAAGCTGGTTGACCTTGCCCAGGACGGCTGCGTGGTTCCGGTGGTGGGGCCGGAACTGCTGGTTGCGCCTGAGAATGGTGTGCCCACGCCCCTTTACGAGACCTGGGGCAGCATGTTGGCTGCGCAAACAGGCATAGCGCGCCCTGAGGGGGCGCGGCGGTGGACAATTTATGACGTCGCCAATCTACTGAGTCAGCGCGAGCACGCGGGCGATGTGGCCTGCGACATCAACGACATCGTGCGTCGGCCTCCGTGGCCCACGCCGGAACCGCTGTTGAACTTGGCCCGTATCCGCGATCTCTCGCTCTATATAACCACGACGGTCGACCACCTGATGATGCAGGCGGTGAGCGAGGCCCGGCAGGGAACGAAGGTGGAGCAGATCCGGTTTATCCCTCGTGGGGAAAAGAAAGCGATCGACCTGCCTAACAGCTTCCTTTTCGGCGGTGTTACCGGCGTTTATTGGCTTTTCGGAGAAAGCTGCCGAACGGACGGCACTTTCGCCAAGACGGAAGACGACCTGATCGAATATAGCTGGTCGCTGCTCGACAAACAGTATGCGCCAGAGACCCTGTACCGCTACCTGCAGAAAGAGACGGTACTCCTGCTGGGCTGTAGTCTGCCCGACTGGCTGGGACGATTCTTCATTCACGCCCTGAATGGGGGCGACCGTTACCAGGAGATTATTAAGATTTATTACGTAAGCCTGAATTGCGAATCCGGGCTGGCCGAGTTTCTGAACCGGAGAAAGGCCAAGGTTGTAAATTCCATTTCGCCGGTGGAATTCGCGGAGCAGCTCTACCGGCGATGGCAGGCACGGAGCAGGCGTTCCGAGGCCGGCGTGGAGGGCGGCGCCGAGGCGCCGGAGTTCAAGAGGGGAGCGGTATTCCTGAGCTACGCCAGCGAGGATCGCGCGGCAGTGCGGGCGATCCGGGACGAGCTGGAGGCGAGTAACATCGATACCTGGCTGGACGAGCGCAAGCTTTCCGAAGATCCGGGGAACAAGTACGAGGAAACCATCCGCGAGAACATCCGCGAGGCTTCGTTTTTTGTGCCCATCATTTCGCGGGCTTTAGAACGAGCGGCAAACGAGCCGAGGTTTGTCTGGAGGGAATGGCGAATGGCTGCCCATGCCGCAATGGAGCAACCGCCGGGGCACAACTATCTTAAGCCGCTGGTGATTGACGACACGCCCGGTGGCTTCGTGGAACCTCCGTACCGCGAGTTGCACTGGACGCGCCTGCGCGATGGCCGCGTGCCGCCGGAGTTCATCGAGGCCCTGAGCCGGGGCATCCGCAATGTCCGGAGGGCGCGATGAGCACGACAGCGCTGCCAATCACGCGGGAACAAAATCCCTGGCCGGGACTCTTCTGGTACAGCGAAAAACAAGCGAACCTGTTCTTCGGACGCGAAGCGGAGACGGAGGAAATGCTCCATCTCATCCAGCGCGAGACGCTCACCGTGCTCTTCGGGCGCTCGGGACTGGGGAAAACATCTCTGTTGCGCGCGGGCGTGTTTCCGAGACTCAGGCTGACCGGATACTTTCCCGTCGTTCTGCGCCTGGACTACGCATTGGAGGCGAATGGCCCTGGCCAACAGGTGATCGCGTTGACCGAAGCCGCGGCGCGGGAGAGCGGAATCGATATCGAACGCGCGGAGGAGGGCGACGAACCGCCGACCCTGTGGGAGCATTTCCACCGCACCCACTTCTGGGGGCCCCGCAACGACAGAGTGACGCCGGTGCTGGTTTTCGACCAGTTCGAGGAGATCTTCACTGTCGGCGGGAGGTCAGAGGCGCGGACGGATTTTCTGGGACAGCTTGCGGACCTGGCGGAAAATCGGATTCCCGGCATTGTTCGTCAGCGGGCGGAAGAATCGACGGAACGTCCGGTTTCGGCAGCCGGAGTTTCCAACTACAAGATCGTCTTGTCGCTGCGCGAAGATTTTGTGTGGCGGCTCGACACGCTGCGGCCCATCCTGCCCGCCGTGATGCGGAACCGGTTCGCGCTGGGGCCGCTGGATGTGGCGCGCGGGCTGGAAATTGTCCGGAAGGCGGGAGCGGCCTGGGTTACCGAGGAGGTGGCGCAGGACATCGTCGAGGCCGTGATCAGCAGCCAGCGCGGCGAGGGATCGGCCAGCTTTACGGAGGAGGTGGAGCCGGCGTATCTGAACGTGATGTGCAACGAGCTGTTCGAGCGCATGCTGGCTACCGGACAGACGACCATCACGCGCGAACTGGTGGCAGCGGAAAAGGGCGGGATCCTGGAGTCGCTCTACGAGCGCAGCCTGCGCGGCCTCGGCGCTGCGGCGCGGCTGTTCGTGGAGGAACACCTGGTGACGCCGGCGGGATTCCGGGTGACCCTGCCGGTGGAAGACGCCCGCCGCGAACATGTTTCCGACGCGGACATCGAGAAGCTCGTGGACCGGCGGCTGCTGCGCTTCGAGGACCGGCTGGGCGCCAGGCATATCGAGCTGGCGCACGACCTGCTGACCGGACTGGCGCGGAAGGGCCGGGAGGAGCGCAACGCCGCGCGGCTGCAACAGGAACTGCGACGGGCCAGGCTGCGGACCGCGATCCTGGGCGCCGCGGCGCTGCTGGTGATTGCGGCCGGGGTCATCTACTGGCTGGCTTTCGTGCGCCAGACCGACTCGTACTATGCCACATTCACCCGGCGGCATGACCACTATTACGAGCCCATCAGGCGCCTGTCGAAGGACGAGGTCCAACACCGCCGCCAGTCGCTGATGGTGACCCGCAAGGGCTTTGCCGGGAAGATACTGGCCATCAAAGCAGTCGACGCCCACTTCCAGCCCATTTGCGGAACGGATCGGGAGAGCTCTCTCTTCTTTCCCAACCGTCGATTCTGCCGGCTCGAACTCGAATACAGCGAGAAAAACAATAAGCGGGTCAACTACGAGGTGGCCAGGGACGAAGGTGAACACATGCTGTTCGCGCTCATTTACGTTCCGGAGACATCGCAACTTCCTCCGGACCTGCAGCACACGGGAGGGGCGGTGCGGCGTGCCCTGGTAATCGGGCCAGACGCGAACGAGGTCCTTTCAAGTTTCGACATTCAGTACGATTCGCGAGGGTATATCCAGCAGGTCACCTTTCTGTCAGGAGGGGGAATTCCTCCGAAGTCCGGAGCGAGCGTCGCTCAGCAGACCAACACCAGTGTGGAAAAGCCGCCGATTTTGCGATGGCAGCGCGATCAGCGGGGGTACAAAACAGAAGAGAGTTACTTCGACACTGACGGCAAGCCTGTGATTTGGGGAGAAGAAGGTTATCACCGCGTGAGTTTCATTCGGGATCGCGGCGATCTCCGAGAGGAGCGGTTTTTCGGAGTGGACGGGGCTCCGGTTCCCCGCAAGAAAGACGGCTGTTACGGCATCCGATACGAGGACTACGCATTCGGCCTTCCGAACAGATCGATTTGCGTCGATGCGCAGGGAAATCCAATGAGCGCGACTAACGCTCTCCCGCATACCCAGGCGGTGCTGAACAACTGAATCGGGCAGACTGCGGCCAAAATTCCCGCCCAGATCGGGGCTCAGTAGCCCGCTGCGACTCTGGAAGCCGTCAGAAAGCGAAAGGGCGACTTCCCTTGCGGGAGATCGCCCTTTCTGTCCGATGTTGCAAAGATCCGGCTTCGGCCACCGGTCCGCAACGTGCCGAGTGCCGGAACCGCGTTAGGCCTGCGGACTTGCGCCCGCGCTCCTCTCGCGGCCCGACGCCGCCTCCGTTGCGTAAGCCTGACACCGTCCCCGGAATTCTCCGGTTGCCCGGATCGTCCCGGAATCCCGGTTTCCCGGAACTCCCTCAAAACTCCAGTTGCCCGGAGTTTCTGAGATTCCTTTCCGAACCCCTGGCGGCTCCCGGTTTCCCGTGAGCCGCCTGAAACTCGTTGCCGATTCCCCGGAAACCCCGGTCGCCCGAAGCTTCCTGAGTCTCATTTCCGATGCCTCGAATCTCTCCGGTTTCCCGGAGCTCCCGAAACTCGGTTTGAATCTCCGAGGGCCTGCGCCCTGCTCTCTTCTCGTGGAAGATTGCTCTTCCGTTGCTTTGAATCATGCCACAGAACGCGCCTGCGTCAATGGGTATTTTTGTGTGCAAATCGCGTCCTTTGTGTGTATTACGAGGACGCGATCTGCGCCTCGATCAGTGGCTGTGCCCATGGCCGCTCTGCACCGCATGTCCGCGCCCATCGCGCGTTTCATTGCCACCGTGGAAGCCGCCGCCGGGATGATGCGCAGCCCGAGCATTGCGATGCGGCAGCGCACCGTGGTAGCCATGGTGCGGATCGAAGCGGTTGTTCACGTGTCCATGGAAATTGGTCGGTCCGTGGAACCAGGGTCCCGCGCCAATGAAGGCTCCGCCCACAAACCATTCCGGCCCGTAGTAACCGTAAGGCGCGCAGTTGTAGGGCGCGTAGTCGAAGTAGCCGTAGGGACATACCGGAGCAGGTCCGATATTGACGGAGAGGCTGACCTGGGCGGCGCTGGCGTGTGGTGCCGGAGCCAGCAGAAAGATCGCAGCGAGAGCTGCGACCACAATTGTGGGAGTACGCATGTCTTTCACCTCGGAGTTAGATGCGATTGAACGACACCCGCCTTAGATGCGGAATCACCGCGAAGGTTGCTCCGTCAGTGGGCCGCCACAGGCAAAACGCTTTGCCCCCGTCGAGAACGACGGATTTCTGTGTCACCGCTTGCCCCATCCTCCGCCGCCCGGCGTCTCCAGCCGCAGCACGTCTCCCGCAGCCAGATGCAAACTGCACTTCCCGGGCAGTTCTCTGCCCAGCCGGTCGCCGTCCTCGAAGACAGTCGCCCGTCCCGGCGCCCCGCTCCCGCCGCCCTGCAATCCCCACGGGCCGGAACGGCGCCGATCCGCCAGCAGCGTCACCTGCGCCGGCGCGAGCAGTTCGATCTCCCGCACCAGGCCATCGCCCCCGCGATATTGTCCATCACCACCCGACCCCTCGCGGTACGCGTAACACTGCACGCGGAAGGGATACGCGTATTCCAGCGCCTCCACCGGCGTATTCAGCGAATTCGTCATGTGCGTGTGCACGCCAGAGATGCCGTCGAGTCCTGGCCGCGCGCCCATGCCGCCTGCTGCCGTCTCGTAATACGTAAACGGCTCCCCGCTCCGGGGATCCGTGCCACCGATGGTCAGGTTGCTCATCGTTCCCGCGCTCGCCGCCGGCACCCGCTCCGGCACAGCCTGCGCGAGCGCGCGCATCAATGTAACCACAATCCTCTGCGAGGTCTCCACGTTCCCCGCCGCCACCGGCGCGGGCGGACGCGTGTCCACGATGCTGCCCGGTTTCGTCACCAGTGTCAGTGGACGCAGAATGCCCGCTGTTGCCGGTGCGTCCGCGCCCAGCAAACAGCGCAACACGTAGAAGCACGCCGACAGCGTGATCGCCCGCACCGCATTCACGCTCCCAGTCACCTGCGACGCAGACTCGGTGAAGTCCACGCGCAATGAGCCGGCATCCGAATCGATTTGCAGTTGAACCGCAATCCGGATTGGCCCGTTCTCAACCCCGTCATCGTCCAGGAAATCTTCCGCCGCAAACTCACCTGCGGGCATCTTCCGCAGTTCTGCCCGCACCAGTCGCTCCGAGTAGTCCAGCAGTTCGGCAATCAGTGCGAGCAATCGAGGCTCGCCGTATTTCGCGGCCAGCTCCAGCATGCGCTGCTCGCCCACGCGACAGGCTCCGATCTGCGCCTGCAGGTCGCCCTCGCGTTCGCGCGGCGTGCGCACGTTCAGCAGGATCAGCTTCAGCATCTCGCGATCCACCGCGCCGCCGCGCACGATCCGCACCGGCGGAATCCGCAGCCCCTCCTGAAAAATCTCCCGCGCCGGACCCATTGAGCCGGGAAACGCTCCGCCCACGTCGGCGTGATGCGCCCGGGCGGCTACATAAAACGACGGCCGCGCTGTGCCGGCAGGAAACACCGGCAGCACCATCGTGATATCCGGAAGGTGCGTGCCGCCGGCATAAGGATCATTGAGCACGGCGACATCGCCCGGCCCCAAATCGATCGCCTCCACCGCTGCTTCCACCGACAGCGGCATCGACCCCAGATGCACGGGCATGTGGTCGCCCATCGCGATCACGCGCGCCTCCGCGTCGAAGACTGCACACGAATAATCGCGCCGCTCCCTGATGTTCGGCGACAGCGCCGTCCGCCGCAGCGCCGCGCCCATCTCCTCTGCAATCGAGTGAACCGCGCTGCGGAAGATGGCCAGATCAACCGGATCGACGCTCACGCCTGCTCCTCACCCACCGCGATCACCAGGTTCGCCCAGGGATCGACGGTAACGACGGCGCCCGGCGGCGCCAGCGTCGCCGACGTGTATTCGGTGATCATCGCCGGGCCGGGAATCGTATCGCCCGGAACCAGGAGATCGCGATTGTAGAGCCGCGAGCACACGAACTCTCCTCCGAACCAGATCGCGCGTTCCGCGTAACAGGCCTCGCGTCCGTCTCCGGGGCGCGGATCGCGCCGAGCAGGAGCATACGGCTCCGCCGCTGCGGTCATGCGCAGCCGCAAATTCACAATCTGCACCGGCTTCTGGGCATCGCTGAAACCATAACGCCGCCGGTGCAATTCATGAAACACCGCCAGCGATTCCTCGGGATGTGTCACCGTCCACGGCACATTCAGCTCGTATCCCTGCCCTATGTAGCGCAAATCCAGAGAATGCTCCACCGTCCCCGTCAGCCCTTCCGCGGCGAATTCCCCGCGCACCCGCTCCTCCAGTTCCGCGAAGGCCGGCTCCAGCGACCGAATCGCCTCTCCGGGCAGCATCACGGTGCGCGAGGGTTCACGCACCACGTCGGCCAGCAGAATGCCCAGCGCCGACAGGGCGCCCGGCATGGCCGGCACCAGCACCGTCGGAATTCGCAACCCCCGCGCCAGCCCACAGGCATGGAGCGGCCCTCCGCCGCCAAAAGCCACCAGCGTGAAGTCGCGCGGATCGTAGCCCTGCTCGACAGAGATGACGCGGATCGCCTTGTCCATCTCCATCTCGATCACGCGCACAATTCCCGCGGCGAATTCCTCCACCGTCGCCAGCGAATCCTTCTGCTCGCGCAGTATCTTCTCGGCACGCTCGCGATCCAGCGCCACCGTGCCGCCCAGAAAGCTTTCCGGATCGAGCCGTCCCAGAATCAGATTGGCGTCCGTCACCGTCGCCTGCATCCCACGCCCAAAGCAGATCGGCCCCGGATCGGCGCCGGCGGACTCTGGCCCCACGCGCAGCATCCCGCCCGCATCGAAGCGCGCAATCGATCCTCCGCCCGCACCGGCCGTGTGAATCTCCAGCATCGGCACGCCCACCGGAACCCCGGCCACAATGGCCTCGCGCGTCCGCCGCACGCCGCCCTGCGCCGCATCCGACAAAAACACATCGGTCGATGTCCCACCCATGTCGAGCCCAATGATGCGATCGAATCCCGCATGTTGCGCCACCCGCGTCGCGCCGATCACCCCGCCCGCCGGTCCGGAAAGTACCGTCCGCACCGGCTCCTGCGCCGCCAGCCGCGCGGAAACAATGCCTCCCGACGACTGCATCACCTCCACGCGCCCGCCGTCATGCTCCGCCGTCACGCGCTGCTCCAGATGCAGCAGGTATTTCTCCATGCATGGCGCCAGATATGCATTCACCACCGTTGTGCTGGCCCGCTCGTATTCGCGAAACTCCGGCAGGATGCGATGCGACACCGAAACCGGCACGCCCAGCTTCGCCAGCGCCTCCGCAACCCGCCACTCATTCTCAGGATTCGCAAAGGAAAACAGCAGCGACACGGCAACCGCCTCCGCGCCGCTGCGCCGCACCGTCTCAACCAGCACTTCCAGCTCCGCATCCGTTGGCGCGCGCAGAATTTTCCCCTCCGCGCTCACCCGCTCCGGCACGCCAAAGCGAAGCTCGCGTGGGACCAAGCACGCCGGCGCAGGCGCAAACCAGTCGTAGAGCGCTGCGCGCGCCTGTCGCCCGATCGCGATCGTGTCCTCGAACCCAGCCGTTGCGACAAACGCCACCCGGGCGCCCCGCCGCTCCAGCATCGCGTTGGTTCCCAGCGTGGTCCCGTGCCGCACATCCACCGTGCCGGTCGCTCCGGTTTTCGTCACCGCATCCAGCACCGCCTGGGCCGGATCGGCCGGCGTCGAAAAGGTCTTCACCACCCGTAGCTCGCCCTCGCACAGCAAGACGCAATCGGTAAACGTCCCTCCGGTGTCGATGGCTGCGCGCAAAGGCTATGCTCTCCTGTATCGTGGCTGGACGGCGCTGAACACCCCTGTAACAAAAGTAAGGCTTTGAAGGGCACGGCTTCAGCCATGCCGAAACGCAGGCAAAATCAGGGGGCTTTGGCCCCTGAGGGACGGTTTTCTGCTGGTTCTGACTCTTGCCACAAGCGGTTAAGGTCCATCGGGCCGTCCTCACAACTCTAAAGCAACGGAGCACAACGTTGAACGGACTCTCCGCCTGGCTGACGGAAGCTTCCCGCGAGCAGAAGCGCACACTGCTGGCCGCTTCGCTGGGCTGGATGCTCGACAGCATGGACGTCATGCTCTACGCGCTGGTGCTCGGGCCCGTGCAGCGCGCGATGCATCTCTCCGCCGCTGTCAGCGGCGCCATGATGTCGGCCACGTTGATCAGCGCCGCCGTGGGCGGCATCGCCTTCGGCTGGTTCGCCGATCGCGCCGGCCGCGTGCGTGCGCTCTCTCTCAGCGTCCTCATCTACTCCGTTTCCACCGCGTTCTGCGGACTCGCGCACACCGCTGCAGAGCTTATGGCCTTCCGCGCGCTGCTCGGCCTCGGCATGGGCGGCGAGTGGGCTTCCGGCGCGGCTCTCGTGGCCGAAACCTGGCCCGCGCAGCATCGCGGCAAGGCGCTCGCCCTGGTGCAAAGCGCCTGGGCCATCGGATTCGCGCTCGGCGCGGCCTTGGTCGCCGTCATCCTGCCGCGTTTCGGATGGCGCGCTGTTTTCTTCGCCGGCATCGCCCCTGCCCTCGTCGCGCTCTGGGTACAGCGCGGCGTGCGCGAACCCGAAGCCTGGCGGCGCGAGCGATCACCCCAGGTCCGCATGGGCGCGCTCTTCCGCCGCCCGCTCGGCTGCGCCACGCTCATCTGCGCCGCCATGAACGCTGCCAGCCTCTTTGCCTGGTGGGGACTCTTTACCTGGGTGCCGCGCTTTCTCTCCATGCCCGCGGCGCGCGGCGGACGCGGCCTCGGCATCGTCCTGACCTCCGAGTGGACCATCGTCATGCAGATCGGCACGTTCCTCGGCTACGTCACCTTCGGCTACATCGCCGATCGCTTCAGCCGCAAACGCACTTACATTGTCTATTTGGTCGTCGCCGCGATCCTGGTTCCCGCCTTCGCCTTCGTGCGCAGTCCGGACGCGCTGCTCCTCCTGTGCCCGCTCATCGGCTTCTTCGGCACCGGCTACTTCAGCGGTTTCGCCGTCATCGCCAGCGAGCTTTTCCCCACCGCGCTGCGCGGCTCGGCCATGGGGTTCGTCTACAACATCGGCCGCATGATTAGCGCCGTCGCACCCTGGATGATCGGGGCTGTCTCGGAAAGCGCGGGCCTCGGCTGGGCGCTCTGCCTCACTTCCGGAGCCTTCCTGCTCGCCGCCCTCATCGCCACCGGACTCCAGCCCTCACGCGGCGAAGCCGCTGTCGCGGTCAGGTGACCATCGGCGCTCTGCCGCGTCTTCAGTCGTAACTCGATCCCATGCGTCCTTTCTCCCGCGACCGCATCTCTTGTCTGTACTTGCTCTCTGCGCCCCGCGTCCTGCTCCCTGTAACCTGTACCTGGTCCTCTATGAAGATCGGAATCACCTGCTATCCCACCTACGGCGGCAGCGGCGTGGTCGCCACTGAGCTCGGCATTGAGCTGGCCGCCGCCGGCCACCAGGTGCACTTCATCGCCTATGCGCCGCCCTTCCGCCTGCGCGGACGCGAGCAGGACATCGCCTTCCACGAAGTCTCCGTCTCCAATTACCCGCTCTTCGAGTTCCCTCCCTACGACCTGGCGCTGGCCACGCGCATGGCTGAGGTCGCGGCGTATTACGATCTCGATCTGCTCCACGTCCACTACGCCATTCCCCACTCCATCTCCGCCTATCTCGCCCGCGAGATGCTCGCCCGCGACGGCAGGCGCCTGCCCTTTATCACCACCCTGCACGGCACCGACATCACCCTCGTCGGCCTCGACCGCTCCTACCTGCCCACCACCCGCTTTGGCATCGACCAGAGCGACGGCGTCACCGCCATCTCCAGTTACCTGCGCGAAAAAACCATCCAGGAGTTCCATCCCGAGCGCGCCATCGAGGTCATTCCCAACTTCGTCAACTGCGACGTCTACATGCCGCTCAGCGCCGAGCAGCGCGTCCACGGCCGCGCCCGTTACGTCGCCGACGGCGAGAAGATTCTCGTCCACCTGTCGAACTTCCGCCCCGTCAAACGCACCACCGATGTCGTCCGCATCTTCTCCCGCATCGCTCGCGAGGTACCCGCGCGCCTGCTCATGATCGGCGACGGTCCCGATCGCTCCGCCGCGGAGTGGATCGCCCACCAGAAAGGCATTCAGGACCGTGTGCACTTCCTCGGCAAGCAGGACAACGTCTCCGACATTCTGCCCCTTGCCGATCTGCTGCTGCTCCCGAGCGAACTCGAGTCCTTCGGACTGGTTGCCCTTGAAGCTATGGCCTGCCGTGTTCCTACCATCGCCACGCGTGTCGGCGGCATCCCCGAGCTCATCGAGGACGGCGTCACCGGATGCCTCTTCCCCGTCGGCGACGTGGACGCCATGGCCGCAGCCGCTGTGGACCTGCTCCGCGACCAGGACCGCTGTCAGGCGATGGCCGATGCTGCCCGCAAAACCGCGCAGGCCCGCTACTGCGCCTCGAAGATTCTGCCCGTCTACGAACGGTTCTACGAGCGCGTCCTCAGCGGGCCACCGGCATCAACCGCTCAGTGAATCATGTTCAGCGTATCCTGCGAAATCGTGTCGAAAGTGGTGATCGCCTTCGAGCTCGCATCGAACGCCTGCTGCTGCACGATCAGGTCGGAGAACTGCGTCGAGATATCCACGTTCGACTCCTCCAGCGCCTCATCCTGAATCGTGCCCAGTCCGCCCGAACCGGCCACCCCGATGCTCGCGGCTCCTGAGGCCAGCGTCGTCTGGTAGTTGTTCCCCGCCATGATGGTCAGCCCCTGCTGGTTGGTGATGCTGGCCAGCGCCAGTTGCCCCACGGCCGTGGTTTGCCCGTTGCTGAACTCCGCCGACACCACGCCGCTCGAGTCGATCGTGAAGCCGCTGTATTCGCCGCTGGCGTAGCCGTTCTGATTCGTGGCCGAAACCGCCGAATCCGACGCCACCTGCGTGATGGTCGCCGTGTTGTTTGTGCCGTACAGATTCCAGTCGAGCGTCAGATCGTTCGCCCCGTCGCTCAGCCCGGTGAAGCTGATGCCCGGAACGTTCGCCGCCGGCGAGGTCAGGTTGCCGTTGGCGTCGAACTGCAGCGTCCCCGTCAGATTCGCGCCACCCGCCGCATCCCCCGCCGGCAGCGAGATCGCGTAGCTCCAGGCACCGCCGCCCTGGCTGGTGAAATTGATCGTCGCCACGTGCGCCACGCCCAGCGAATCGTAAATCGTGATCTGCGCCGGCACCTGCGTCCCCGTCGCGGCGCTCGCATCCAGATTCGCCGTCAGCGACATTGTGGTCGTTGCCGCCGGCTGTTCCACCTGGCCTACGGGGATCTGAATCGCCGTCAGCGGCGCGTTGGTGTCCACCGCGCCGTTGATCACCGGATAGCCCATCACGTTCTGGCCGTCCTGCGTGGTCAGCGAGCCGGTCGCGCTCAGCGTGAAATTGCCGTCGCGCGTGTACTCCGTCGTGCCTCCGTTCTCCACCACAAAGAATCCCTGCCCGTTCAGCGCCACGTCGGTGGCGTTGCCGGTTTCGTTGATGCTCCCCTGGGTGAAATCGGTCTCCGTCGACGCCACCTGCGTTCCCGCGCCCACCTGCAGCGGATCGCCCGCGCCAGTGTCGCCGATCTGCTGATAGAACAAATCGCTGAAGGTAACGTCCTGGCTCTTGAATGCGGTGGTGTTCATGTTGGAAAGGTTGTTGGCGATGGTGTTCAGGGCTGTCGACGACGCCTCCAGCCCGGTCAGCGGAATCGAAAAGGACGACATAGTTCCTCCGTGAGATAAACCGGTTACTGCGCCGGGTTGGATGTGCGCGCCTGCTGCGCGCGAGCCTTCAGCGAAGTCAGCAGCGAGTCGAGCGGGCTGGACCCGGGCGCCAGCGTCTGCGTGGCCTGGCCCAGGGCGTTTGCAATGCGTGACGACGCGCCGCTGCCCGCCGGCGCGCTCAGATTCCCAGGAGCTACAGTCGGCGCGGCGCTGGTTGGCGCCATGCCATTGGTCGACAGAGCGGTGCCGGCGGCCGGAACCACGCCTCCCGTCGCCGTGGTCGATGACTCGCTCGGCGTGGTGTTCTGGTTGATCTGGATCAGTTGCTCCAGGCTGTTCACCTGCACCAGTTGATCGATGTATTCGTTCGGATCAGTGTTCGCCGTCGGGTCCTGATTCTGCAGCTCCGTCACCAGCAGCTGGAGAAAGTCGTCGGCAGTGATGCTTGCCGAGCTGGTATCGCTCGACGATGACCCGCTCGTCGTGCTCGTGTCCATCGGTTGCGCGGCGGTCATCGCTGTTACGGGATTCGTGAAGAGCTGCATAACCATTCCTTTCCCCGAGTTCAGACTCGGACATCGATCCACGACAGGCTCTCCGGCTCGGCTTCGCCCGAAAAACCGCTGGCCGTTTCGCTGGCTGCGCCAGGAGCGTTCCGGCTCGCCTGCTGTCGCCCTGATGAACCTTGCCCGCCGTCTGCGGAAGCCTCGAACGGCTGCGCGCTCAGCGTGTCCACGCGCACCTGTTGGCCGGCCAGGTAGTCGCGCATCGACGGCAACTGCGCCGCCAGCGCGGGGTGCGACTCCTGAGACGAGCTGACCATGGCGGCAA
>JASHRH010000436.1 GCA_030037475.1 Acidobacteriaceae bacterium | reverse complement strand
CAAACCTGCCGGTCAGCAGGCCCTCGATCCAGTAAAAGATCAGCGTCACCGCGCATGCTGTGGTCAGGCCGGAGCCAATGAGCGTAGTCGGATTGTTTCCGAAAAAGAAGAATGGCTGCAGCCAGTCGCGCTTCAGCCGATCGAAAATCGTCAAGGCTCGCTCCCGGGGTCAGAATTCATAATGCATGCCCAGCGTGTAAATGTTCCCGCGGAAACTGCGCGGCAGCGTTGGCCCGATGGGGCTCCCTTCGCCGTAGGAATCGTAATTCCAGTCGGCCCGGAAAGCCCATCCGTCGCTGACCATCCACATCGCATTCGCGTACGGCGTCTGATACTGCGATTGCAGCGAGCCGGGCACTTGCTGCGGGTTGATCGCGACATTCGTCCCGTTGATCGCCGTCATGCGGTAGCCGACCCCGGTCCGGAACCGCTTCATCGGCGCATAGTGGATACCGATTGAACCATACTGAGTCGGCGAATCATAATAGCCGTTACTGAAATAGGGTGTGCCGTTCGCGATGCACGCCGGCGAAGTCGTCATCGGCGTCCCCGGTGGGGCCGGCGTAATCGCGTAGCACTCATCGGTCACGGTGAAGAAGTCCATGTAGCCGTAGCTCAGGTCGATGCCGTAATGCGAGTTGGGCGCCAGCTCGGCTCCCGCAGTCGCGCTGCGGTCGTGATCCAGATGGTGAAGATACGCGGCGTTGTTGCGGTCTTCCACGTCGTCGAAACTGCCGAAGACCGTCGCCCAGTCCTTGTGACTCCACGTCGTGCGCGCCTGATAGTGCTGGAACTGCCGCGGACTGGTCTGGACGAAGGCCGCATCGGCATACCCGGCTTCCAGGTTGCCGAAGATTTTCCAGCCGGGCCGCGGCTGCAGGTCCACTCCCACAAGGCCGCTCTGCGTATGAATCGCCAGACTGTAGGGCGTCGGATTCCGCAGTGCAATATCGCGGTTGCGATACCGGTACCCGATCGAAATGCTGGCGCGCGCCGACGCCGCCCACCGCGCCAGGATCGTGTTCCTCTGCACCTTTTGTCCGAGAAAGTACGCGTCGCTGGTCGCCGACACTGTGCTCGTCGCTGACGGCGGAGCCAGCATCGAGGTCCCCGTGTACGTGGTCTGCAGGTAATCGTCGATGCCCGGAATCCGGAAGTCTTCGAAATCGTATTGCTCCGACAGGCTCAGCCGCGACGCGAATTGCCAGACGAGGCCGTAGTCCCCCGTAACGTTAATGCGCTGCGCCTTCGCATAGCCTGTCACCGCGAATTCCCGCGTGTTTCCGCGGGAAATGAGACCGCTGAAAAACTCGCTGAAGGTCGGCAGGTTCATCTTCGCGCCCGTGTAGGACAAGCGGCCGTTCATCTGCACCTTTGGAATATCCGAGCTCTGGAAGTGCAGCTCTTCCGTCGGGAACAGAGTCCGCGTGGGCGCTGAGCGCGAATACTGCAAATACCCGTTGCAGGTGGCGTTTGCCGTCGGCAGAATCGTCGCGCCATTCTGAATCGGAGGCAGGTGATTGCCGCAGCTCGGCACCGTCGTGTTGTCAAAGCCCAGGCTCGCCGGCGCGCCATTGCTGAGCTGCAGATTCAGTCCGCCGAGCAGCCAGTTGGTATCGCCCTTGTAGTGGTCGATCGCTTCGTCGTAACCCACCATGGTCTGCTTCAGCGGCTTCCAGACCACGCCCGCGCGCCATACGTCGGTGCTGTTCCGCCAGTTCTGCAGCAGCAGGGCTTCGGTTCCCTCGTGGATCGAGCTGAACGTCGGACCCTCCATCACGTTCTGCGAATAGCCGGCATGAAAGCTGAGTCTGGAAATCGGAAACAGCGTCAGGTCGGCGTCGGTCATGCGCCGCACCGTGTTGAACAGGTGCGGCGAATTTTCAACCTGCGGGAAGGTATAGCCATTCGAAGTCAGCCCCGCGGGCACCAGCGGATTGTCCAGCAGGTCGTAATCGAAATACTGGCGATCGCGGCGAAATATCCCGTCGAATTCATAGAACCTGCCCTTCGACACGCGGAGAACGCTGAAATCGTACGGGTCGCCCCCGTAACCCGAGCTTGCCGTAAAGAGCGTGTCGAAAAGGAAATGCTTCGAGCCGGCCAGGGGCTGCATGTCGAGCGTTTCGTCGAGCAGGCGCGGCCCCGTCTGCACATTCACCAGCGTGTCGTACATCGCGCCACTGCCGGAATAATCCGCGACATGCCCGCCGAGATCGACGGACTGCAGAACGTGATAGCCATACTTGTTCTTGCCCGGCGGACTCGCATTCTGAGCGGCGGCGACGCTCGCCGTCAGCAGGAGAGCCACCGAAACAGCGGAAGCGCGGGAGGCTGCAACCGTGAGAGTCTGCGCGAATCGGCGATATCTCATCGTTCCTCCTCCCCGTCACCTGAAAAACACCGGACTGCTGTTGGAGCCGTGGATCTGCGTGTGGCAGTTGGTGCACGCGACGTACTGCGCGTCCTGGTTATGGAATGATGGCGCGCCCGGCGCAGCGAAGTTCATCGATGCCGAGTGGCACTGCAGGCAAAGCGTGTTCACGTTGCTGACCTTCAGCAGGCGCGCGTTCGGCGAGCCGTGCGGCGAATGGCACGCCAGGCAGCCTTCTGTCCGCACCACCGGATGCTCATAGACAAACGGCCCCGCCGTCTCCGTATGGCACTTCGTGCAGATGGCGTTCTGATCCGCCGTGGTCAGCAGCTGGTTCGGATTGAAGCTGCCATGCGGATCGTGGCAGTCGGTGCACTGCATCATCCCTTCGGGAACCGGATGATGAAACGGCATCTCGAAGTGGTCCCTGATGCTCTGGTGGCACTGGTAGCAGAGCGTCGGCTGCGCCGAGACCAGCAGGAACGACGGCGTCTTCGCGTGGTGAACGCTGTGGCAGTTGATGCAGCTCAGTCCTGCTTCGCCGTGCGGCGAGTGCGGGAAGTTCGGATGCGCCACCGCGTGGCAGGTCAGGCATCTCGCGGTCGCCTGCTGGGCAGACGCCTTTTCGAACCGGAAGATTTTTGTCGGATCTCCGCCCGACTCCACATGCGTCTGGCCCGGCCCATGGCAGCTTTCGCAGGTCGCGCCGTGCCCTTCATGTTCCAGCGCCAGCCGTGCGTGGGGATTGTTCGCGAAGTCCTTCGCGACATCGGTGTGGCAGGTCGCGCACATCGCCTGCCCCACATAGCCATTGGAGTTGTTCGCCGTTGCCGGCTGCGTCTGCTTTTGCGCGGCGCCGGCCGCCATGACGCTGCGCGATCCCGGGAAACCCGGCAGGATCGGCAAAGCAACTGCCAGGGTGAGCAGGGCTCGCCCTGCGAACGGCGATTTTGCGCCACCAGCAAGACCCCGCATCCTCGTCCTCTCCGGAGATCAGCGGTCGAACTTCACGGGCTCTTCGGACGCCTTACTATCCGATACCGCTACTGTAGGGTGATGTCTTCGGGAAAATCAAGACGCTCCTCATCCGCAGGAGCAGCGAATCTGTCAGCCAGCCTAAGTAGCGCAGCTGGACGCATAGATATACATCTGGACATATAAGCGGCAGGATGTTCCCGCAATCAGCAGGGTTGCACTCCAGGTCAGAATCAGCTCGACGATTGCGAGGCGCGGTCGATGATCGAAACCGGCTCGTGAGGATTGCTCAACGGAAGCCGATATTGCGGTATGTATCAGTTCTCCATGCGCGCCCTATAGCTGGTCTCATCCATGTCCTGCACTCGAGAGCGGTTCGCAGGCTTCTCGCCGAAGCCGGGAACCTGTGGATGAGACCAGTTCTGGCGATTACCCATGCAGAACCTCGACGGGGGCGTATTTGAGCGTCACGACAGTAATATCGTCTTCCTGGCCGAATTGCTGGGCAGCGTGTGCAATCTCTTCGGCGGAGCGCCCGCTGATCTCGCGGGTGCGGTCGAAGCCAAACAGCTCATGTTGTGGGTTGCGAGCTTCGACGACCCCGTCGGTAAGCAGCGTAAGAGTGTCGCCGGGCCTGAGTTGCAGAGAGATGTCGAAATATTCCGCATCCGGGTCGAGGCCCAGCGGGAGGCCGGAACGCAGCTCGACTTCCTGCCCAGTGCGGTAAGGTGCGAGGTGGCCGGCGTTAGCGATCAGGCACGTGCCGTCGGGATCTGTCCGGACTGCGATGCAGGTGGAGAAGCCACCGTGCAGGCGTTCGTGGAGGCGGCGGTTCAGCGCGGCGAGCAGGGCAGCGGGATCGCTTGTTGTATCAGCATAGGCGCGCAGCGCACCCACGATGAGCGATACGGTCATGGCTGCCCGCAGGCCTTTACCGCTGACATCGCCAACGATCAGCAGGGCCGAATTCGGCGGCTGGGCGCACGGGATGACCTGGAAAAAATCGCCTCCGACCTCCATCGCCGGCTTATAGACGCTGGATATTGAGTAGCCGGCAAGCACGGGCACGTTCTCAGGAACAAGAAGCTGCTGGAGTTCCTGAGCGTTGCGGTATTCCTGGTCGAGGTGGGATTGTCGCTCCTGCTGCTCGGTCTCGTAGCGCCACACTACATACAGGATCGCCACGAGCAACAACGTATCCGCCAGCGTTTGTGCGGTGAACCTGCTCCCCGCGACCGTGAACAGTGGTCGGGCCATCAGCTCAGCAACCGTCCAGTGAGTCCAGCGTGCACCGGCGCCGCCCCAGTCGCTCACCGCCTGCACGACGTCTACCAGCACGGCTGCAATGGCCAGCAGCCAGCGCGCACCGTCCAGCCTGCGCCGCAAGGCGAACGCGACCAGGACCAGCACCCAGCATTCCACGAGCAGCGCCGGGATCGTCAATCCGATATCCCACGCCAGAAACACATGGCCCGGCCAGGTTGTCCAGTGAAAGAGCTGCAGCGCCCCATCGCCGCAATTGCCAAGCACCGCGACTACCGTCGCCCCTGCCGTCCAACGGACCAGACGCCGCTCATCCCACAGATGGAGCAGGTGCAGCAGCAGAAACCAGAGCGAGACATCCTCGATGCACACTGCAGGGGCAATCAAACCGTACGACCAGCGGAAGCTCATCAACCCCGGCACGCCAAACGGAAGCAGCAGCACCGCATGCGCTGTATAGAGCGCCAGCCAGAACAGCATCCGCTGCCGCCGGTCGCGCAGCCATGCCAGCAACGCCAGCAGCGCTACGATACCCTCCACCAGCGCCAGTCCCAGCCCGTACAGGCTGCTCTCCAGCCACAAAGCGCTCTGCCGGCCCACCTGATCGTGGATCGCCTCCGCGTTGCCGATCTCCGGCACCGTCGTCAGCCCACCCACGTCCGGGTTGCTGAAGAAGACGTAGGGAGCAGTCCACACGCGGATCGCCAGTACTCCGGACTCCGGTCGCCCCAGCACCATCTGTCCCCGCCGGCATGCGGGGCACAGGATCCCCATGCTCATTGGCCAATCCGACGAGTACCACACCGGATCCGGAGGCACCTTCCCGGAACTGCCCACCAGCCGTCCGTTCCAGTACACTTCCGCCACATCCTGAACAGCAGGCAGATACAGCATCAGCTTCCAGTCGTTGCCGGCCTGCGGATCCAGCAGGATGCGCCGCCGATACCAGGCGAAGCCCGTGAGATTGCGGAAACCCTGGTTCTCCCAGGTTTTGCCGGTCTCGATGCGGGGCCAGGAGGAGTCGTCGAAAGCAGGCGTGGACCAGGCGGGATTGTCGCCGGGATGAAATGCCCATGGTCCGTCGATTTTCATGTAGGTTTTACCGAGGTTATGGGCAACAAAGGGTGTTCCAGGTTTTGCAAAGGAAGGAATCGGCGCCTGCGCGCAGCAGGGTGCGCTTACCGCAAGAGCCACGACGACCAGCAATGATATGCGTCCTGAGATGTCAGTCATGCAGAACCTCTGCGAAGGCGAATTGAAGGGTGAGGACAGTGATGTCGTCCTGCTGGCCGAAGGACTGCGCCGTGCGCGCGATCTCTTCGGCGGATTGTGTGGAGATAGCGCGGGTGCGATCGAAGCCGAAGAGCTCGCCAGTGGCATTGCGGGCTTCGACGACGCCGTCGGAGAGAAAAGTGAGAGTATCGCCCGGATCCAGCCCGAGAGAGACCGCGGTATAGTCGGCATCGGCGGCGACACCCAGGGGCAGACCGGAGTCGAGAGAAACTTCCTCGTCGTTGCGGTACGGCGCGAGATGGCCGGCGTTGGCGAGGGTGAGCGAGCCATCGGGAGCGATGCGGGCGACGAGGCAGGTGACGAAGCCGCCGTCAGAGGAGGCTACAAGCTGAGCGTTGAGACGGATCAGCATTTGCGACAGCGACAAATCCTCCTGTGCCAGGGTACGCAACGCCCCCAGCACAAGAGTTCCCGTCATAGCGGCCTTCAATCCCTTGCCGCTGACGTCGCCGATGGCGAGGAGAGCAGAGCTGCCGGGCTGCGCAAAGACCTGATAGAAATCGCCACCCACTTCGGCAGCGGGCAAATATGCGGCCTCGATCCGCAAACCGTCGATCCGTGGAAGCACGGCCGGAACCAGATGCTGCTGCACTTCCCGCGCGGCAGCCAGCTCCATGCTGAGATGAACGCCCTGACGCGATGCGGCGAGCGCACGGCGGACGAGCATGATCGACAGGAAGGCGCCTGCGAAGAGGAACCCGGCGTCGAAGAGGTCGAGGTGGGGAATGCCGAAGAGGTTGGTCGGATCCAGGTGCAGCCAGATGATGAGGGAGGAGGCGACCGGAATAACTGCCATGCCTGTGGCGATGGTGCGGTTGGGCCCGGTGACCAGGAAGCGGAGATCGACGAGCAGAGTTCCGATGTTGAAGGCGGAAACTGCGGCAATCACGATCAGCATCGTCCAGGCAATGTGAGAATAACCCGAGGTAGCGAAGGAAGCCACAAGTTCGGCGCCATTGAAGACAACCCAGGCAGAGTGGAGCAGGATGCGGAGCCAGCGATTCCGAAAGTCGAAAATGATCCAGAGGAACTCGACCGTGACGAACATTGTGCTGGCATCCCCCATGACGGTGAGTCCGGCCGACAGATCAGAAGTGAGCGGGTGTGAGGTAAATGTCGGCAGGGCGAAAATCAACTGGCAGAGGGGATAGAGGACGAGCAGGAGCGAAAACCAGAGTAGTTCCTGCCTGCGGGACCAATGCCACAGACCGAGCAGGCCAACACCTGCCAGCGCGAGCAGGGCGTTCAGGGAAAGGACCGGAAGCCAGCTGAGAATGAGTGCAAGCCGGTCCGCTTGCTGCCGCTCGTTCAGCACTGCGGCAGAGGCGAGTTGGGCGCGGATGCTGTCCTCTCTGCCGCCGTACCAGAAGAATGGAGGGTACCAGAGACGCAGGGCAACTGTGGCGAAGGACTCACGGACCGGGGCATTGGCAGCGACTGTGAATGTGGAGCTTTGCAGAATTACTGCCTGTGCCGCGGGTGGAAGCTTGCCGCTGTGGCCGATAAGCGCGCCGTCAAGAAAGACCTGCTCCGAAGCTGCGGTCGAGTAGGGACGGAGAACGGTCGAGTAGGGACGAACAAGTCGCAGGGCCAGGCCAGGGGCGGGGTGAGCCGGCATAGGAACGCGGAAACGCACCCAGGCGATGCCATCAGAGTGAAGGGGCGGGAGCGGCCAGACTCCGTTCGGGGCCACGGGCCAGGCGCTGTCGTCAAAGGAGGGCGAGGCCCACGCGGAATTGTCGCCGTAATGGTATCGGATGACTGGTTGCGATGCCGGCGTGGATTGGGCGCGCAGGATCTGAGGCGCGATGATACCCACGAGAAGCAGGAGAATGAGCGCGGACTTACGCACGAAGCACCTCAACAGGGACGTACTGAAGGGTGAGAACGGTGATGTCGTCCTGCTGGCCGAAGGATTGCGCTGCACGGGCGATGTCTTCGGCGCGTTGCGTGGAGATAGAGCGGGTGCGCTCGAAACCGAAGAGCTCGCCTTTGGCCGAAGATGCTTCGACTACTCCGTCCGAGACGAATGTCAGCCTGTCGCCGGGGTTCAGAGCGAAAGATGTCTCCGCGTATACCATCTCGGGGGCGAGGCCCAGCGGCAGCGAGCCAGGCAATTGCGTCTCTGAGCCGTTACGATACGGCGGCAGGTGCCCGGCATTCGCCATGATTACCGATCCGGAGGCCGAAATATCCGCGCACACGCAGGTCGCAAAACCGCCAAGGTTGCCGGCCAGCAGGGCGTGGCTGAGATGGGTGAGCAGAGTGGCGGGAGAATCCGCGTCGTGACCCTCTGCGGCGCCCAGAAGCAGAGACGCAGTCATGGCGGCAGCGGCGCCCTTGCCGCTCACATCTCCCAGCAGGATGCGCTGAGTACCGCTGGAAAGCACGCGGCAGCGGTAGAAATCGCCCCCCACCTCCTGAGCAGGCCGAAAAACAGCTTCGATTTGCAGGCCCGTGGCGACATCGAGCCTGGCCGGGACGAGCAAACGCTGGATTTCGCGTGCGGCTTGCATTTCGCCTTCCAGAGCTGCCCGCTGGCGGTTTGTATCGCGGAGGCGATGAAAGAGGAGAAGTGTGAGCCCGACGACCACCGAGGCGATAGCAATGGAGCGGGCAGGCTGAATTTTTAAATTGAGGAATGGATTGCTGCTGACCCAGGTTATTTGCACCCCCATATAGACAACGTCCATGACTGCCCAAAAGCAGCACAAAATGGCAATCGGCGCCTGACTGGGGCGGAGCAAACGCCACGGCCGGAAGGCAGCGAATGGGGCCAGGAAGGTGAGGATCAATCCGCAGTAGACAAGATTTGCCACAGGGGGATTGACCTGTATGAGCCAGGCCAGATACATGGCCCAGCGCAGGGGCAGGAAAACTGCAAAAAGCAGAGGGCTGGTCACCAGCAGATTAAAGACCTGCAGCCAGCGATACAAGCGGTTCACACGCCGCTGGGCAAGTGCGAAGAAAAGCTCAATGGCAAACACGCCATACAGGTTTCCCGCGCCGTAGAGAACCATCTCGATGCGGGATGGATAAGGAATGGAAGCGGCGGTAATAAATTCGAGCAGCCGCAGCGATGCCAGCAACAGCCAGGCGATGCCCGCCCAGAGGGCAAACCGCTGGTTTCGGTCGAACCAGTAGAGAATGAAAAAGAACAAACCGGCAACGCCGATGAGGGCGTAACAGACCCAGGTGACCCACTGCGCATCAACGCGTTCGGCAACCGTCGCGAAATGCTCCCCGCGCAGCGCCTCCACGTCGCCCAGCCGGATTGTGGGAAGCGACTGGAAATTATCGTCCTCGGGGATGAAGGTTATGCGCAGTGCGACCAGGAGCGTTTGGTTTCGGATCGAGAAGACAGAAGAGTTGTAATAGCTGACGACGCCCTCCGTATGTTCGCCGGTGCGGAGGTCGCCGAAGCCGCCGATGCGCTGACCGTCGGCGAAAACCTCATAGCTCAGGGCGCCGGAAATCTGCAGAACCGGCCGCACAATCGTCGCCAGTCGAGCCGGATCGAAGCGGCAGCGCAACCAGAATTGGGGAGTAGGCGGAGTGAGACCGGGCCACTTGGCAGCGGCGGTCCAGCCGCTTTCATTGAGATCCGGCGTTGCCCAGGCCGGATTATCGCCGGCACGATAGACACAATCGGACGGCGCGATGAAGACGGCCGTCTGCGCCGCCGCGGCGATCCCTGGAGCCACAAGCATTGTCAGGAGGATTGCTTTACGCACGGGCGACCTCGGCAGGGGTGAATTGGAGGGTGAGGACGGTGATATCGTCCTGCTGGCCGAAGGCCTGCGCGGCCAGCGAAATTTCTTCGGCGGATTGACGGCTGATAGAGCGGGTGCGTTCGAAGCCGAAGAGCTCGCCGCCGGCCGACTTCGCTTCCACGACGCCGTCAGAGAGGAAAGTGAGCGTGTCGCCGGGGACGAGGTGGAGGGTGGATTCGGCGTAGATGGTGTCCGAAGTGATGCCAAGCGGCAGGCCGGAGTCAAGGGGGATTTCGTCGCCGTTGCGGTACGGCGGCAGGTGACCGGCGTTAGCGAGGGTGAGGGTGCTGTCGGCGGCGATGTGGGCGCAGAGGCAGGTGACGAAGCCGCCGTCGGATGCGGTGACGAGCTGAGCATTGAGGCGGGACAGGATCTTTGCGGGGGAGAGATTTTCCTGGGCCAGCGAGTGCAACGCGCCAAGCACCAGCGTGCCGGTCATGGCGGCTTTGAGGCCTTTGCCGCTGACATCGCCTACGACGATCAGGACAGAGCCATCGGTGCGCGGGAAGACCTGATAGAAATCGCCACCGACCTCGGCGGCGGGGAGATAGGCCGCCTGGCAGCGGAACCCCGGAATCGAGGGCATTGAAAGGGGAACCAGGTGCCGCTGAACCTCACGTCCCGCCTGCATTTCGCCGGCGAGAGACGCGCGTTGAACGGCAATTTGACGTTGATCGCGCAGGATGAACGCGATGATGGCGCCCACCATGCACAACTGCGCGATGCTTTGCGCTGGAAACAGTGTGGATTGCCAGGCTTGAAACAGTCCGGACATCCTCGGAAAAGGCTCGGCCGCAAGGGCGAGGAAGAAAACAATGAGCACGGCTCCCCACGCCGCAGACAATCCGGCAATTGCCCGCATCCGGCGCGGGACCTTCCTGTACGGCCAAAATGCGATGAAGGGGCCGCATCCGAGAAGAATGGCCAGCAGAAGATAGGAGACAGGTGCAATGACAGAGAAATGAATCGTATCCAGCCGCAGCGCGAGTCGCGGGCGCAGCAGAAGCTCGGCCAATGGCCACGTGGCGCACACAAACCAGGCCCCAATGAGCAACCGGAACACGGCGGGCACGCGCTTCCGGGCCAAAGCAAAATAGAAGAACGTTTGCGCGAGCAGATTGGCTGTACCCGAAAAAGAGTAAAGGACGAGCTGGATCCAGACAGGCTGTCTCGTCATGAGCGTCCCGCACAGGACATTCACGAACATCAGGCCGACAAAAGCACAGGACAGGCCCAGCAGGACCGGTTCGAGATGAGTTCGGTCCCAGGCGGAAAATCCGAGGAGAACCAGGCCAACGATTCCGATGACAACCAATGGCAGGAACGATGTCGCACCGTCAGAAAACTGTTTCACGAGCACGCCTGCCCGGTTGTCGCGCAAGCCGTTCGTTCCGCCAACGCGAAGTTCGGGAACCTGCATGCTGCTCTCCGGCGCTACCGAGATCATGCGGAAGACGACACGCAGCAAAAGGACGCTGGAGCGGTTTGCCGCCAGGGACGGCGGGAAAGGGAAGACGCGGATAGAGTCCATGCGGAAGAGACCGCTTTTCAGGTCGCCATTCCGGCCAATGGACACGCCGTTGAGGAAAACTTCGTAGGCGGCCAACAGGCGCACCTGCACAGCGGGATGGTCGAGGTTGCGGAATGCGGCCGGGTCGATGCGGCACCGGACCGAGATGCGCGACTGGTCGGGCTGTGCTTTCCATTGTGTCAAGGGCTGCCAGCCGGATTCGTCGAGACTGGGTGCGGACCAGGCGGAATCGTCGCCGGAATGCCAGACACACTGCTGCGGCGAGATGGTGATGATGCCCTGGGTGCTCGATTGCGCGTGCAGCCCGCAGGCGGCGGAAATGGTAATCAGCAGCAGGGCCAGCTTACGCATGGACGACCTCGGCAGGAGCGAATTGCAAAGTGAGGACGGTGATGTCGTCCTGTTGGCCGTAGGTGCTCGCCGCGCGGGCGATGTCGTCGGCGGATTGTGTGGAAATGGCGCGCGTGCGGTCGAAGCCGAAGAGCTCGCCGGAGGCCGCGCGGGCTTCCACGACGCCGTCGGAGACGAACGTGAGGGAATCGCCGGGAGCAAGCTGAAGGGTCGTCTCGAAATATTCGGCCTCGGCACTTATGCCGAGAGGCAAGGCGGGCGGCAGAGGGAGTTCCTCGCCGTTACGGTAGGGCGGCAGATGGCCCGCGTTGGCCAGATGGAGACTTCCATCCCGGCGGAGTGCGCCGACAAGGCAGGTGGCGAAGTGACCGCCGGAGCGGCCGAGGAGTTGCAGGTTCAATTCGGACAGGATGAACGCCGGGTCTGAGGTCTGACGAGCCGCCGTTCGCGCTGAACCCACCAGGACGGCGACAAGCATGGCGGCGCCAAGCCCTTTGCCGGAGACATCGCCGATCACGATCACCAGAGTGTTGTCCGGCCGCATGACGGTCAGGAAGAAGTCGCCACCGACTGTCTGGGCGGGCCGGTAGACGACATCGACAGAACAAATCCGAGAGCGAACGGCTTCGGCGACGAGCACGCTCTGCTGTAACTGGCGTGCCTGCTCGAGATCGCTGGCGATGGATTCTCGCTCGGTTGCCTCACGGTCTCGATTTTTCAGGAAGCGGCGCAGCGCGAGCCAGCCTACGATGACGAGCATGAACATGCTGGCCAGATCCCCGACGCTTACAGAGAGGCCTCCGAACCAGAACTGCAGGGGGATTCGGAACAGGACCAGCAGAGGCACGTAGAAGTTGTTGAACTCCAGAAGCAGAATGGGCAGGGAGGCGGCAAAGGCGGCGGTGCGGTCGCGGCGAAAGCCCTCGATGACCAGCGCAAGCAACAGCAGGCCCTCCGCAGTAGAGAGCCATATCCCGGCCTTGCTGCAGATTTGCAGGACTGTGGCGGGAGTATCGGGGAACCCGAAGATGGGCAGGCGCAGACCGACAGCGACCGTCACACTGGCAGCCGCGAGGAGCCATGCGGCCGTGCGAATCCATCGCCGATCCTGCAGTCCGAACCAGTGCCACCAGAAGAGCACCCAGAAAAGCTGAAGCAGCGGTTCGCAGGCGACATACTGCCAGAATTCGCCAAAGGCCATGGACGCATGTGGATCGAGAAGGGCAACGGCTTGAGCGGCGGAAGCGCAGCATTGCGCGGTCACCGTCAGAAGCAGCCAGAACCACGCGGGATCGGATCGGTTGTCTTTCCAGGCCCACAGGCAGAGGGGAATCGCCAGCAGGAACACCAGGCCGGTCAGGAAATCCCCGAATACGAAGCCTACCGACTCTCGCATAGCCTTCTCGTGCAGAAGGCGAACGGCGTCGCCCAGGCCGATCACAGGCGGGTTATGCAGGCCCCCGACTTCCGGCCATCGCCACGGGGTTGTCGGCGACATATAGAAACGGATTGCGAGAACCAGATCTCCATCGGGTGCGGGAGCCGGTAGCTGCAGCTCGGCAGGCTCGGCATAGCGCACGTTTACGCGATCATGCCCGAACCAGCCCATCTGCCCGACAAAACGGCCATCGGCAAATACCTGGTAACCATCGTCGACATCGCTCGGCATGGCCAGCCAGAGCGGGTGGTTCTGGCTGTCGACGTGGATGCGAAGACGGTACCAGGCAAAGCGAACCAGGCTGGGGTAGCCCCGCGCGGTCCATCCCGGAACGAAGCCCTGACTGTCGAACTCCACATCGACGGACCCGCGGGCCGGGGTCATGTCCATGGAGGCCCAGCCGGAATCGTCGAAGCCTGTCTCGGCCCAGAGGAAGTGGCCATGGGCGGCCGTGCCCGCCCACGGCGAATCGCCCGGCGAGAACTTCCAGGGGCCGGTGAGCGGCACGGCAGACTGGCCGAGCACGATGGTCGGCTGCTGCGCGCAGGCCGGGAGCGCGGCAGCAAGCAGCAAAGCGAGAACCATGGACTTACGCATAGAGCACCTCGGCGGGAGCGAAGGTGAGAGTCAGCACAGTGATGTCGTCCTGCTGGCCGAAGGACTGCGCCGTGCGCGCGATCTCTTCGGCGGATTGTGTGGAGATAGCGCGGGTGCGGTCGAATCCGAAAAGCTCGCCGGTGGCAGACTGTGCCTCCACGACGCCGTCGGAGAGAAAAGTGAGCGTATCGCCGGGAACGAGGTGGAGCGCGGACTCGGTGTAGGTCGTTTCGGCGGTGATGCCGAGGGGAAAGCCGGCATCGAGCAGGATCTCTTCGCCGTTGCGGTAAGGCGCGAGATGGCCGGCATTGGCGAGGGTAAGCGTACCGTCCGGAGCGAGCAGCGCGCATACGCATGTGGCGAAGCCGCCCTGCTGGCGGGCCAGCATGATGAGATTCAAACGGTGGAGCACCGCGGCTGGGCTGGGCTCGGCGCTGGTGTCGAGCGCGCCCAAAAGGACGGAAACAAGCATGGCCGCGCCCATTCCCTTGCCGCTGACATCGCCCATGACGATGCGGGTTGCGTCGGCAATTTGCGCGGCGTGGAAGAAGTCTCCGCCGACCTCCTGGGCGGGCTGATACACGACCCCGATGCGCGCGTGACGGGGTTCGGATTGTGTGCCGTGAAGGAGCAGCGACTGGATGCGCTGCGCCGCTTCCAGTTCGGCAGCAGCGCGAGCCTGCTGTTGACTGATGCGTGTGAAGCGGACAAGAAGCAGAACTCCAATGGCGAGGAGAAAACCGATATTCGCGAGATCGACAAAGGAGATTTGTACTCCGCCCCAGGAGACGACAAGGTCTTGAGATAAGCCAAATACAGGGATACCCAGCGCTGCGCCCACAGTGAAGAGATCGCTGGAGGCCACGCCGGCCGCAGGCAGGAGGCTCGGCAAAATCAATAGTCCGGCTTCGCGATTGCCGCGCCGGAAATGGACGAACAGCAGGATGGGAAGGCCGAGGCCGACCATCAGAGATGCCAGGGTCTCGATCAGCCAATATGCGGGGGTTGGGAAGAGTCCGGTGGCGGAAAGAATCGCGATGAACATCGGGGGTAACAGCAACCACTCGCCTGTTCTCCAGCCACGGCCGACCTTCCGGTGGATGAAGGCGAAGCTGAATTCGATCTGGCAGATCAGTGCGGGATAGATAATCGGATCGGCCAGGAGACTATTGACCCAGTAGGGCAGCAGTCCCGCATCGACGGCCCGCCACAACGCTGTGGAGGCTCCGAGAATGAGGAAATAGAGTCCCAGCCAGAGATATTCCAGGTGCGGGCGCTGGGCAAAAAAGAGAACGAGCATGCCGATTCCCGCGAGGGCGAGAGCGATGTTGAACAACGCTGAAGGCAGGTAGTTGAGAGATCTCTGATCGCGCGAGGCGCTGGCTGCGTCTTCCGCAACTGGAGCGCCGCCGGCGTAAACACTGATCGTTCCGCCGTAAGTCTCCGCCAGATAAGGAGGGAACGAAACGTGCAGGGCGATTTCGGTTTCCCCTCCGCCTGGCGGCAGCGGGATCACGAATTCGTGGCTGCTGAACATGTGCAGCCAGGATCCGGTGAGAAACCCTGGGACGCGTCTCCCGTCAATCCAGAGTTCAAAGCTGCCGCGGGGAACGCTGACCAGCAGGGCGAGTGAAGAGGCGTTGGCGCTGAGGTGGAGACGCAGCCGATACCAGCGCGAACCGCCAGGAAGCGGAGTGTTGGGGGAGAGGGTCGCGCCTTGCCAGGTGGAGTCGTCGAAATTTGGCTGGGCCCAGGCAGGATTGTCGCCAGTGTGGATATGCCAGCCCTGGGCAAGCGGCACAAGGCCCGAACCCAACTGAAGCGGAGGAACGCGAGACGAGTTTTGTGCGAAAGCCGCCGGGACAATGACAGCGAGGAGAAGCAGAGCGAGACGATTACGCATGCTGGACCTCAGCAGGAGCAAAAGTGAGAGTGAGCACGGTGATATCGTCCTGTTGGCCGTGAGCGCTCGCTGCGCGGGCGATCTCCTCGGCGGAGTGGGTGCTGATCGAGCGGGTGCGCTCGAAGCCGAAAAGTTCGCCCGAAGCCGACTGTGCTTCGACGACGCCATCGGAGAGGAAGGTGAGCGTGTCGCCGGGGGCGAGGCGGAAGGAGGACTCCGTGTAGGTGGTGTCGGGCGTGATGCCGAGGGGCAGGCCGGATTCGAGCGGGATTTCTTCGCCGTTGCGGTACGGAGAGAGATGGCCGGCGTTGGCGAGGGTAAGGGTGCCGTCGGCGGCGATGCGGGCGCAGAGGCAGGTGACGAAGCCGCCGTCCTTTTGCAGCCGGACCATTTCACGGTTGAGCCGAGCCAGCAGTTGCGCGGAGCTGCGGCACTCCGCGGCCAATGCACTGGCTGCGCCGATGGTGAGAATGCCCGTCATGGCTGCCTTTAATCCCTTGCCGCTTACGTCGCCGATCAGGAGCACGGTGGCGCCCGGCTGGTCGATGACGTGGTAAAAATCGCCGCCGACGTCTGCGGCGGGCTGGTACGCCGCATCGACGTGCCAGCCGGCAATGGAGGGCGGCTCGGCGGGAACCAGTTGCTGCTGCAGCTCGCGGGCGGCGGCAAATTCGACACGGAGATCTTCGCCCGAGCGCCAGGCCAGCCACGTCTGCCGCATCAGCAGCACGGCGATGAAGACCGTGCAAACATAAAAGGCCAATCGGAAGAAGTTGATCCCCGGCCAGGCGAAGTTGAGTGGATGCCCGGCAATGCCGAGGAAATAGCCGACGCTGATGAGAATCATGGCCGCGGCCACGGGACGGTTCTTTCCGCGGCCGGCCAGCGCCGCGAGATTTGCGCCGCTGGTGATCACGTTGAACGCGAACAGGCACCAGTTCTCGGCGAGCATTCCTGCGAAAACCAGCGCGCCGGATTGCATTCGGTTGAGCGAGAAAATTCCGCTGATGGTCAATCCAATCCAGCAGAGGTGAGAGGCGAAGCGGAAAATGCGGTCGCGGAGACCCTGCACGGTCCAGATGAACTCGACGACGACGTACATCCCGATGGCGTTCACAATAAGGAATGCCGTATTGAGGAGGCGCGAGTCGGCTCCGACGAACAGCGGGATCAGCGGATAAAGGGCGAGAAACGCGGGCAGCACCACCAGCCAGAGAGCGCATAAGAGGAGAGTGCGGTCGTGCGCCCAGATGCCGAGGGCAAGCACGGCGATTCCGAGCATGACAAAGAGGAGCTCCAGCGACATCTGGGGCCAGAAGCGCAGCCAGACGCGATCCTGAGCTTCCGAGGCGAGCGCGTCCAGGAGGGGCGCGCTTCCGATCGAGAGTGCCACGTTAACCGGATCGGGATGACGCAGCACCAAACTCTCGCTCCAGTCGCTGGGCGTGTCCCAGGTGCGGAGAGCAACGACGGCCACGGAGCCGGGCTGGACCACGCCCGCGGGAATGTCGAAGACCAGCATCCGCGGATGGTCGAGCGGGCGAGCGTACGGGGGAAAGTCGCCATAGCGGCCGATGAGGCGGCCGTTGACCCAGACTTCCTGCACATTGGGAAAAGAGTCGAGGATTTGCCATTCGATGGCAAAAGGACCGGTGGCCGGCACGCGAAGACGGGCCCGCACCCAGAAGAAGCCATCGGATTCGTAGCCGGGCGCGGGGAGGGTGCCATTTTGCGCCTCCGGCCATGAGCTGTCGTCGAACGAAAGAGCGGCCCACGCGGGATTGTCGCCATAGTGGTAACAAATCGCTGGTTGCGAGGCGTGCGCGGATTGGGCGCGCAGAATCTGCGGGGCGACGACGCCCAGGATGAGCAGGATAACCAGTGCAGGCTTACGCATGGGCCACCTCGGCGGGGGCGAATTGAAGCGTCAGAACGGTGATGTCGTCCTGCTGGCCGAAAGATTGGGCCGCGGCGGCGATCTGCCCGGCGGATTGTGTGCTGATCTGACGCGTGCGCTCGAAACCAAAGAGTTCTCGGGTTGCGGATTGGGCTTCCACGACGCCGTCAGAGAGGAAGGTAAGTCGGTCTCCGGCAGTGAGGTGAAGGGTTGACTCCGGATACTCAGCGTCTGCTGCCACACCAAGCGGGAGGCCGGCCTCGATCGCGATTTCATCTCCGTTGAGGTAGGGCTCGAGGTGGCCCGCATTCGCTGCCGTCAGGATTCCGCCGGGAGAGACGTGCGCGATGCAGCAGGTGACAAGACCGCCTTCCAGACTCCCGGTAACCGTGCGGTTGAGACTGACCAGAAGCTGTGCGGGCGAGGCGAAGGGCAGCGCTCGCAGCGCGCCAAGGATCGTGGATACCGTCATCGCAGCGCGCAGGCCTTTGCCGCTGACATCGCCGACCACGATCAGGCCCCCGCCATCAGGCGCGGGCAGAACCTGAAAGAAGTCGCCTCCGACCTCGCTGGCAGGCTTGTAGACCGACTCGTAGCGCAGCCCCGGAAGTACAGGCATCTCAGCCCCCAGCAGCACCTGCTGCATAGTGCGGCCGGCTTCGAACTCCGTTGCCAGGCGTTCCTTTTCCCTCTGATCCTCGATGAGTTCGCGGACAAAAACGGCAATTGCCACAGCTCCAAAAAGAACCATGGCGATCGGGCCGAAGTTCCACCGCCAGCCGCCGATCCGGAATCCGATGGGCAGATGCCGATGAACGATGGGATCGAGCGGCGCGCGGAAAAACCAGAGGACGGCGAGAGCCGCGGCGATCAGGCGATCGCGGGAGCTACCGCGGCCCAACCCGATGAGAAAAAGTCCCAAAACGAGCAGCTCAGAGAGGTCTACGGTGACGCGGTACAGAAGCGGGAGCAGGGGAGACCAGGCGAGCAGCAATGAAACGACGCAGGCAACGCGGTTCAGCCAGATCCATCGGCCCTTTCGGATGCTGAGGGCATCGGCGGCCATCTCGGGCATGAGCAGCGAGGTCAGGATCAACAGGGTGCTTTCCCAGGAGTCCGGCTTGTGGAGATAGATGATGCAGAAAATCGAGGCGACGGCAAGCAGATACAGGCCAACGCTGCGAAAGGCACGAAAGGCGCGGGCGTTCCACCACAGGCCGAGGCAGGCCGAGGCCATAAAAAAAAGCAGCACCGCGGTAATGAGATAACCGGTGGCGTCCAGTCTTGCGGTCAGTGTTGCGACCTGCTGCTGAAGAAGACGCAGGTCCGGCTGTGACGCAGGGAGGGACTGCGCTGCCGCCGTGAGGACGGGAAGCAGGCAAAGCAGGGCCAGGAACACAGCACGGCCTGTGCTGGAGCGGTACCGCACGGCAGCGGGGATCAGAGCTGTATCTCCTTCTGGGGAAGGTGGAATGATGGTACCGCCGGAAAATCGGAAATCTCAACCAGAAATGCCCGGCACAGGACGACTCCTGTCTCTGAGTGGCTGCATTCATCCTGAGGCTCCGCCTGGGTATCCTTCCCCATGTAGAATCTTCGCCAGGTCCAGCAGCACGCAGGAGCCCGCTCTCTGATCGGCCGCACGCTCGCTCACTATACGATTACCGGAACCGTCGGCGTCGGCGGAATGGGCGAGGTCTACCGCGCGACGGACAGCCGTCTGGGGCGCGAAGTTGCCCTTAAGGTTCTTCCCGCTGCCATGGCCGGCGACTCCGGCCGGCTGGCGCGGTTCCAGCAGGAGGCCCGCGCAGTCGCCGCGCTCAGCCATCCGCACATCGTCACGCTTTACTCGGTGGAGTGCGAAGGGGACATTCACTTCCTCACCATGGAACTGATCTCGGGCCAGCCGCTCGACCATGTGATTCCCGAGAAAGGAATGGATCCAGGCCAGGTCGCCATGCTGGGGCGCGAATTGGCCGAGGCCCTCGCCGCCGCCCACGCCCGCGGCATCGTACACCGCGATCTGAAGCCGGCCAACATCATGATCACCGTTGAGGGCCGGGTGAAGGTCCTCGACTTTGGCCTGGCCAAAGCAGTGCTGCCCGGGCCCTCGGATGTGACCATGACGAGCGCAGGTATCACACAGGTCGGCACTGTCGTCGGGACGCCCGCCTATATGGCTCCCGAGCAACTCGTCAGCGGGCCGATCGATCACCGCGCCGATATTTTTGCCCTCGGGATCGTGCTGCACGAGATGATCGCAGGACGCCCGCCATTCCAGGGTAAGACCTCCGCGGAACTGGCCACCGCGATTCTGCGGGATGACCCGCCGCTTGTCACCGAGCTGCGCCCCGGCGCCCCGCGTGAACTCGCGCAGCTCATCCATCGGTGTCTCGAGAAGGAGCCATCCCGCCGTCCAGGAAGCGCTCGCGATCTCGCCGCCTCGCTGCGCGCCGTCGAAGACGGCCTCCGTTCATCCTCGGCGTCGAGCTTTGCCGCGAACCGTGCTCCGTCTCCGTCTCAGCCCCGCCCCACTGGCGCCTCGCATGTCTCAGACGCCACGGCGCCCTCTCTCGCGGTCATGCCATTCCAGAATCTCAGCGCCGATGCCGAAAATGAGTATTTCTGTGATGGCCTCGCTGAAGAGATCCTCAACGCGCTGGCATCGGTACGCGGCCTGCAGGTCGTTGCCCGCACCTCGTCCTTCTACTTCAAAGGCAAGCCTGCGCAGCCCGGCGAGATCGCCGAGCAGCTTCACGTCGCCAACCTGCTCCAGGGAAGCGTCCGCCGCGCCGGCAACCGCCTGCGCGTCACCGTGCAGCTTGTCGACGCAGCCAATGGATTTCAGCTCTGGTCCGAGCGCTACGACCGCCAGATGGAAGACATCTTTGAGGTCCAGGACGAGATCGCGCGCGGCATTGCCGATCGCCTCCGCGTCTCGATTGCCTCGGGCGAGCGCCGCGCCACCTCGAATGTAGAGGCGTACGAGCTCTACCTCAAAGGCCGCCATTTTTGGCACCAGCGGTCGCCCTCCACTCTGTACGAAGCCATTCACTGCTTCGAGCGCGCGCTG
>JASHRH010000435.1 GCA_030037475.1 Acidobacteriaceae bacterium | reverse complement strand
TCCGCCTTCCTGGTTAGCGTGCTGGCACTGGTAGCCGTGGCGCCCTGCATGCGGCTCCTGCGGTCGCTTTGCGATTTCTCCACTTCTGGCGCTACTCGCGATGCCTCCCCAATCCCCGCTTTCATAGGCGGACAATACATCGCTCGCCTGCGCACAACCCTGAACGATCTGCGCGACTCAGGGATGCTCAGTGCGCGGTTGGCGCAGCGGCTTCTGCTGATCTCTGCAGCCAGATTCATCGTTCTCGTCCTGATGGCCATTTGCACGGCCCAGGCCGTCGGCATCCATATCGATTTCTGGTGCATGGCTACAGCTACACCATTCGCCTCTCTGGCCAATCTTCTCGCGGTCACACCGGGCGGGGTCGGAGTGAATGAATTGGCGTCAGTCACCGCGCTTCATATCTTTGGCACACCGCTCGGGGCCGCATCGAAGTGGGCTCTCGCAAATCGACTGCTCGTAACGATCTCCTGCATAGCCGTTACCGCCTGCGCATTTGCCCTGACAGGTGTTCGTGGCGCAAGCCGGAGCATGATCCATCGCGCGCGGCGGCGACAACCTACTGAGGAACTCCTGGACCATGTTGAAAGCTGAAGCACAGTGGATCGGACAGATCCTTCGCGAAATCGATGCGAAGCAGCTATCTCCGCTTCTGAACGTGGGGAGTGCAACGGCCGATTTCCGGGAAAACGTCCAGCCATGGATTGACTCCGAGATCTTCGCGCCGTTGCGTGAGCGGGGGGTCACGGTCCATCACCTCGACATACGGAAGGATGTGGGCGTGGACTTGTGCGGAGATCTTACCGATGACGCCTTTGTTGCGGGACTCGCCGGGATGTATCGCTCGCTGTTGTGCTGCAATCTGCTCGAGCACGTGCCCGATCCGGCTGCCATCGCCGGCAAGCTGGAAAGTGTCGTACCACCAGGAGGCCTTCTCATCGTTACCGTGCCGAACCGCTTTCCGTGGCATCCCGATCCAATCGATACGCTTTATCGGCCCACGCCAGCAGAGCTGGCTGGAATATTTCAGCGTTGTCGCATGATTCGCGGTGAGGTCATCAAATGCGGCACTGGGTGGGATTATGTGGAGCATAACCCGCTCCGGATGCTCAGCAAGGTCTGGCATCGCGTTGCGGCACGCCGCGAATACGGCGGAATGAAGGGGACTACGAGTTTCTTCCCGTGGCTGTTCCGCCAGTTTCGTCAAGCCTGTCTCTTGTTCGAAAAGAAAGGCACTAATTGATCTTATAGGTGGCCGTCCAGCAGGACTGCTGTGCAGCGGCATACAAGCCGTCGGCCGGACCGTTGAAGAGGAAGCATGAGGATCTGATGCTCGCCGAGATTGCCAGAAGGATTACAAATCGGTTCGGTCTCCAGGTATGTGCGCTTTCCACTCTCCTCAGCGACCTCTCACCTGAAATGAGAGCAACCATAGAAAGGGCACGGCCCTTTACATTGACCAGCGCGGAAAGGCTCGCCGCCCTGTGCACAGCTATTGACTACGTCGTCGAAAACAAGATTGAAGGAGCTTTTGTGGAGTGCGGCGTCTGGAAAGGAGGCAGCAGCATGGCAGCTGCCTGGTCCTACCTCCGGAAGGGAGTCTCTGATGTCGATCTTTTCCTCTTTGATACCTTCGAGGGAATGCCGGAGGCCGGTCCCGAGGACTTTCTCTCAAGCACTCACGAGTCGGCAGGAAAATTGTTGAACTCTGCCGGTAAACACGATTCTGTGCTCGCCTACGCTTCTCTGGAGGACGTTCGGTGCAACCTGGCGATGACGAAATATCCGGCTGAACGCCTGCATTTCATCCAGGGCAGGGTGGAAGAGACGATTCCCGACTCTGCGCCTGACAAGATTGCCATTCTGCGGCTGGATACAGACTGGTATGCCTCGACCAGGCACGAGCTTATTCACCTCTTTCCTCGCCTTCAACGGAGTGGAGTCCTCATCGTTGACGACTATGGCCACTGGACTGGAGCTCGGCAAGCGGTGGATGAATATTTTGCGGGCCATGAACATCGGCCCCTGCTCAACCGAATCGATTACACCGGAAGGATCGGTGTGAAGCCGTGACGCGTGGTCCGGCTGAGGGTTCGTTGACCGCCGGGCGAAGGTCATATGCGCTCTACGCTGTCGCTTTCGCCGTCTCGCTCTCCATTTGGTTTCTCGCCATTCGGGCCCCCCTCTGGCTGGATGAGACCGGCAGCTATTGGGAAATCTACCGCGGTTTCTGGCCGATCTGGGCGCGCCAAGGCCTCACCTACGTCACATATCCGGACATTCTTTGGTTCTTCACCAGAGTCCTGGGAACCAGCGAAACCGCTCTTCGCATTCCGTCGGTTCTCGCCATGCTGGGGGCGCTGTGGGCTCTCTACCGCTCCGCCCGCGAATTCCTGGAGCCTGACCTCGCCTGGATCGCCGTCATCATTTTCTCGATCAATCCCGTCGTTGCGTTCGCCGCGGTTGACATCCGTCCTTATGCGTTTGCGGCTCTCGTCATTAACCTCTCAATCTGGACCGCTTTGCGTCTCCGCCGCAGTGAGTCGCTTCGTCTGGCGGCTCTTTTCGGCCTCTGCTCGGCGTTCATTCTCTACTTTCAATATTTGTTTGCGGTGATTCTTCCGGCCCTGCTCGTGTGCTTCTTCGCCTTTCCCGGAAAGCCGCGCAGGATTCGATGGCAGCAGTTCGCTATCGCCGTGGCGGTTTTCGTGGTCGCCTGCCTGCCCCTCATCCCTGCCGTGGTCAATCTGTTCACCACCAGCGGCAGCCACATCTTCGACGTCGCGCCGCAATTTGCGGATCTGCTCTGGACTCTGGCGCCCGGCTGGCTTCCGATTGCCCTCTGCGTAACCGCTACAGCCGCAGTGACGGCTGCCCTGCGAGCCAGGACAAAGCAGGAAGTTCGATTCGATCACCGCACCGCGCTGACCTGCGCAGCACTGGCACTGGTCCCCGTTCTGACCCTATATCTCATCAGCGTGGCCACGCCCCTGCATATTTTTACCGCGCGCCACCGGCTGGTTGCCTTGCCGGGCATCACGCTCTGCTGGACCCTGCTTCTTAGTCCGTTTCGCTCGCGCCGGCTTCGGCTCCTGTTCTGCGCCGTCCTGGTCGTTCCCACAGCAGTTCAGACATTCCGCTCTCCAGATGCCACCCAGCACGGATACACCTGGAAATATGCTCTTCAGGTTGCGGAAAAGAATGCGTCGACGGATGATGCACCGGTGGTCATCTGCAGCGACTTTCCGGAATCCGATTTCGTCCCAATGCCAATGCGGTCAGCGAAAACAAGCAGGTATTTCGCCCAGCTTTCCTACTATCGGCTGACAGTTCCGGTCATTCCGCTTCCACGATCGCTGAATACAGAGGCAGAACAGGCGGGCTCCGAATTCCTGCAGGAGGCTGAGTCCAGACACGAGCGCTTTCTCGCTCTCGCATTTCGGCCGTCTTACATCACTTTGGACTGGCTTTCCCGCAAAGCGGCGGATCACTACACGGTTCGGCCGTTGGGGATATTCGATTCCATAAAAGTGCTGGAGTTCGACCCCAGGCCAGCATCATCCCAACACTGATCGGGCTGCCCTGCTCTGTTTTGCCGAGTGGTCAACGTTACTGCGCCAGTTTGCCGATGCGGTCCAGTTCCTCGCGCACGCGCGCCAGGCCGTGCATGCAGCGCTCAAATTCGCCGGAAAGCCGCGCAAACAGCGGCGCCTCCTCCCGGTACTCGAACAAATCGAACTTCGAGACGATGTAGTAGCTTTCCTTTCCCGTGCGCACCATCTCCGGAAAACTCGATTCCCCGCTGTGCCGCCACAGCTGCATGGATTCGGGATACATCCCAGTGGCAAAGAGCGCGTAATCGCCGATGTGCCGGCGCACCTCACGCTCCTCATCGAACGAAGCCGCCGCGCCAAAGACCGGGTCCGCCGCCGCGAGCATTTCCGGGATCTCCTTCACTGGCTTTCCCGCGGCATCACGGATCCGGTAGAGGTTCTCCGCCGCCGAGAATTCCGTCAGCAGGTTGCCCACGTATCGAGTCAGTTCCGGATCCTGAATGCCGTCGGACGCGTAGCACCCTGTAACCACTTCCTGAAAGAGCTGCCGCAACGGGTGGCGTTCGGAAATCATTCTCCCTCCGCGCTTCTTCGCGCACCGGCTGGAGAAGACTCTATTCCTGCTTCTCCCGGATCCGACCGAAGAAGCTCACTCTGGTTATGAACCGTTACTCTACGGCATTTGTTGCGCCATTCAAGTGCCTTCGTACATTCCTGGCAATTTTCCTGGCACTCCAGGCGTGGAAGTGCGAGTTGCCCAGGAAACAGTCATCGGGTTCGCAAAACGAGAAGAGGCAGCCTACAGGCTGCCTCTGAGTAGTCCATGCTGATTGGATTTAGTGTGCGCCCACCGGCTTCGGCGCGTTCGCTTCGAGTTCCCGCAGCCGCTTCGCCAGCAAATCTTCCAGCTGCACCAGAGCCTTGCTGAAGCCCTCGATGCCTTCCGTCAGCTTATCGCTCGCCATGCGGTCGGCGGCATGCATCCTGTCGAAGGTCGCCTTGTCCATCGCGATTTTCTCGATGTTCACCATGGCCATTGCGCGCCGCGGATCCAGCTTTCGCTCCAGCGCGCCCTGCATCGAATCCAGTTGCTCCAGCAGATGCGGCGAGATCGTCAGCAGATCGCAGCCCGCCAGCTCGATGAGCTCGCCGGTATTGCGGAAGCTCGCGCCCATGACCAGCGTCGAATACTGAAATCTCTTGAAGTAGTTGTAAATCCGTGTCACGGACTGTACACCGGGGTCATCCGCGCCCTGATAATCCTTGCCGGTGTCCTTCTTGTACCAATCGAGAATGCGCCCAACGAAGGGCGAGATCAGCGTGACCCTGGCTTCCGCGCACGCAATCGCCTGATGCAGCCCAAAGAGCAGTGTGAGATTGCAGTGGATCCCTTCGCGCTCGAGTTGCTCCGCCGCGCGGATGCCCTCCCATGTGGAGGCGATCTTGATCAGGACTCGCTCGCGCGAAACTCCCGCGCTCTCGTACTTCTGAATGATCGAACGCGCCTGGGCCATCGTGCCCTGGGTGTCATAGGAAAGCCGGGCATCCACTTCCGTCGATACCCGCCCCGGAATGATCTGCAGAATCTTTTTCCCGAAGGCTACTGCCAGGTTCTCGAATGCCAGTTTCGTGACTTTCGCATCGATGGCGCTGTCGCCCAGTTGCTTCTTCGCGTCCAGCAGTGTGTCGTCCACGATTTTGCTGTATTGCGGCATCTGCGCCGCCGCCGCCAGCAGCGACGGGTTGGTGGTTGCGTCCTGCGGCCGCACCTGTTCGATTGCGTCAATGTCGCCGGTGTCGGCCACCACCGTGGTCATTTCCCGGAGTTGTGCAAGCAATGACTTCGCCATCGTTCCTCCCTGCTCTATCTTCTATTATCCGGCATTCAATCCTTCCAGCGAAGGTGCGCTGATATCCCGAAAGAAAATCCAGCAGCTCTATTTTTGATTAGATGCCAGCACATCCGCGCTGGACGCAACCCGTTATGTTTCCACCGGATTCCGTAGTCTCCCGATGCCTTCAACCGACACTTCCACCACGTCACCAGCCTTCATCGGACCCACGCCCGCCGGTGTTCCGGTGGGAATCACGTCGCCCGGCAGCAACGTCATCGCCGCTGAAATATGGCGCAGGAGCATGGCCACGCTGAAGATCAAATCACGCGTTGTGCCGTGCTGTTTCACGTCTCCATTCAGTCGGGTCGTCAACGTGAGACCGGCTTCGGGATCGATTTCGTCCGTCACGAGCGGGCCCATGGGGCAAAACGTATCGAACCCCTTGGCCCGCGACCACTGGCCATCGGACTTCTGCAGGTCGCGCGCAGTCACATCGTTCACAATCGTGTAGCCGCGAATGTAAGGCTGCACATCTTCATGCGCCCCGATCTTCGTCGCACGCTTTCCCACCAAGATGGCCAGCTCGCCCTCGAAATCCACGCGCTGCGAGAGCACCGGAATCCGGATCGCTTCGCCCGGAGCAATCACAGCGGACGGCGCCTTGAGAAACAACAGCGGTTCTTTCGGCACCTCATTCCCCAACTCCGCAGCATGTTCGCGATAATTGCGCCCAATGCAGACGATTTTCCCCGGTACCACCGGCGCCAGCAGTCTTGCTTTGTTCAGCGGCATCGGCGTGAAATCGCCAACTGCCGGCTTCGCCCACGGATCTTCCGGCCAGGGCGCGAGAACGCGCTGAATCCACGGCTCGCCGTCGCGATCCGCTACCTCGCCATACTGCGGTCCATCCTCGGACTCAAAACGGCAATATCTCATCAACGATCCCCCTTTCACGGCTGCGATAGTGCTTCTGTCACCGGCGCCGACCGCGTGCTCTCATTGCCATCCCGATCAACCGCGCTGACTGCGTACGCGTATTGGTGTCCGACCGTCACATTGCGGTCTTCAAAAGACGGCGGCACGACCGGAGCCTGGCCGGAGATTCGCTCCCATTCCATTTCCGCCGTCCTATCGCGGCGGTAGACCACGTACCCCGCCAGATCCGGAGCCGTATCCGGTCGCCACGACAGGGCGATTGCGTGCGCCTGATCATCCGCAACAGCAACCAGCCCCTGCGGAACAGCCGGTGGAAAGACGTCCTTAGCATCGATCATCACCGGTTGCGAAGGCGCACCCGCAAGCTCCAGCATCCGTCCATCCAGCGTCACGTGCTGCACTCGCTGCGCGGTGTATCGGTAGATATGATCCAGAGACGCATCATGATCCAGTGCTCCGCCGGGATCGCCACCGCTCAAATCCACTTCCAGCGTTTGCTCCTGCGGTGGCGGCGCCCCGTTTCTCTCATTTGGTTTAGGCGCCTTCGGAGGGATGACCAGCGTCCGCTGGATGCGCATCGTCATATCCGGCTGTGGCGCTGCTTCGACCCAGTGCAGCACCACGCCGTCCTGCACCGCCTGTAGTTCCAGGCCAGTTACCCCTGGCGGAGCTGCACCCGCCGCCGCCCATGCCGCATTCGACGGCCCCGCCGTTTTGCCTGCGGGGTTTTCTAACTCCACAAAAAAAGCCACCGCACCCGGCGTTCCCTGCTTCAGCTCCGCCGGCAACGAAGCGGCGAACTGAGCCGGCTTATCCGGTTCGAAGCTCCCATTGCCCGCCACCCGGCACTGCTTTTTACTGAAGGCCAGATTCTGACCCTGCGGCTGGATCCAGCAGAGTTGCGCCCGCTGCGGTCCACGCAGCTCGACGTTATCGGTGGTATGCCTGGGCATCGTCCAGCGCAGCTGGACTGTATCACCCACGCGCGCTGCCTGGAGATCGCGCACCGGCTTCGGCAGCCACAATGTTGGCGGCCTGGGATTCGCGGCCAGCCCGCAGCCCGCAAGCATCACCACCCATCCGGAAGCAACCAGCGCGGCAAGTTTCATGCACTTTCAGCCTAGCAAAGCGGTTGCACATTCCATTGCTTTGCAAGCCTCCACTGCCTCGCTGGCTCGTTCCGTCCATCTCGTGAAATTAAGGACGGGGACGATCCCATCGTGACATCGAACACGCCATCCAGCGCCGTGCTCCCTTCACATTATGAAAAAACCTTGTGATTCGGAAAACATTTTGATACCTTCATTCATCGCAGACTGGCAGCGGCCTCACCCTGGGAGCAAATCCATGCACAGTCCTTTGGAACCAGCCTCGCCGCAGTTCGACACCCCTCCCGACACTATTCATTCCGCTGAAGCTTATATCGCCGAAAAACGCATCGGCGAGCGTATCCGCCGTCTGCGTCTCAAGCGCTCGATGGGGCTCGTGGAGATGGGCCGTCAGACCGGCCTTTCCGCCAGTTTTCTATCTCAACTGGAAACCGGCCGCGTGGTTCCGACCCTTCGCAACCTGGCCCGCATTGCCATGGTGTTCGGACGGGATCTCTCTTATTTCTTCGAACCGGAACCGCACCCCCTTTTCCGACTCCACCGCCATACTGACCGCGTGCGTCTGCCGCAATCCGGCGTCGACGCCCCCACCTACTTCTTTGAAAGCCTGGCGTGGACGGTTCCCGAGCGCCAACTCGACCCGTATTACGCCGAGTTCCTCCCCGTCCGCAATCCATCCGACATCCGCCCCCATATGCATCCCGGCTACGAATTTCTCTATCTGCTCGAAGGCGAGCTCGAGATTCGGCACGGCGACCGCACGCATTCCCTGGAAACGGGGGACAGTGTCTATTTCGACGCCGGCATGCCCCACTCCTACCGCTGCTCGGCCCAGCTGCCGGCGGTGGCTCTGATCGTCACCATGCACCAACCGATCCCCCAGCCCACAATGCGTCCCGCCTCCGTACTGAGTTCGAGGCCAGCCGGCATCGCTCCTGGCCCCGACGCGTCGGCCTGAGGACTGCGAACCGCGCGCAGTCTGATGCGATCCCGTACGATACGGCCTGTCTATCGGGTCTGAGGGACACCGGTTGCCGGCCGCACCCGAACTATGCAAGCCGAACCACTTGCATCTAATATGGTTACCGGGACATCATTCCGATTGGGAGCGTTGATGCCATGACAAAAGCGGACCTGGTGGAGGAAGTGACCAAACTCGGCGACCTGACCCGGCGCGACAGCGAAGTGATCGTGGAGACGATTTTCGATTCCGTCATCGGCGCCCTGCGCTCCGGCGACAAGATCGAAATCCGCGGCTTTGGCAGCTTCCGTATCCGCCAGCGCAAGCCGCGCATTGGCCGTAACCCCAAAACCGGCACCAAAGTCGAAGTCCCTGCCAAGAGAGTGCCCTACTTCAAGCCCAGCAAGGAACTCCGCGACCTAGTGAACCCCGGCGGTAAATCACCCGAGACTGGCAGCGCCGGCAGCACAGCCGCCTGAAGTAACTCCCGGCCCACGCTGGTTCCGAGTCGTCCCAAATGAATCTCGTCCCGCGCTTATCGGACAGTGCGGTCTGCTGCACGTGCGTGGTTTCGCGAAGCGGAATCCTCTTTTTGCAGCCCGGAAGAAGTTTCTGGCTTCTCAGACGATGGTGTCTCCCGAAATGCCAGAACTGCTCCGGATCGGATAGGGTGTTAGGTTGGCTCATTTCCTTCCTCGGAGGAATTTCGCCATGGCCGCCTCTCTTGCCGAAGCCGCCGCACCCACGCAGCGCGCCACCCATTGGCCGATCCAGCGCGTGGCCGTGCTGGGCGCGGGCACCATGGGCTCGCGTATCGCCGCCCACATGGCCAACGCCGGTTTCCCGGTCCTGCTGCTCGACCTGGACAATGCCCTAGTGGCCAAAGCTCTTGAAGGACTGAAGAAATCGAAGCCCGCAGCCCTGGCATCGCCGGAATTCCTCGCCCGCATCGCCACTGGTAATTTCCAGGACGACCTGCCCAGGCTCGCCGACTGCGACTGGGTTATCGAAGCCGTGGCCGAAAACCTTGACATCAAGCGCGATTTGCTTGCCCGCGTCGCCTCGCACCTTCGCCCCACCGCTCTGCTGACCACCAACACCAGCGGCCTGCCCGTGGCCGCCATTGCGCAGACGCTCTCCGCTGACCTGCGCCGCCGCTTCTTCGGCACGCATTTTTTCAATCCGCCACGCTACATGCAGTTGGTGGAGACCATTGCCGCGCCGGAATCCGATCCCTCCGCTGTCGCCGCCGTGACGCGCTTTGCCGAGGTTCAACTTGGCAAAACCGTCGTCCCTGCAAACGACCGGCCGAATTTCATCGCCAATCGCATCGGCGCCTTCTCGCTGCTCAACACTATCCACGTCATGCAGACTCAGGGCCTCACCATCGAGGAAGTGGATGCGCTCACCGGAAAGCCGCTCGGCTGGCCGAAAACTGGAACCTTCCGCCTTGCCGACATGGTCGGTCTCGATGTCCTCGGCTCGGTCGTCCGCAACTTCGCCGCCAATACTCGCGATGAACGCGCGGACATCCAGTTGCCCGCGTTCCTGGAAGAGATGCTGAACCGCAAATGGTTTGGCGACAAGACTGGCCAGGGCTTCTACACGAAGCAAAAGAATGCTGAGGGGGAAGACCGCCTCGTGCTCGACGTTGCCCTATTCGATTACCGGGCAGCCCAGAAGCCGCGTCTTGCCGCGCTGGACATGACGAAACCCATCGAGTCGCTCCCGGAACGCATTCGCGCCCTGCTCTCCGGCAATCCCGAGAAGGACAAAGCGGCAGCGTTCTATTGGCAAATCCTCCCCGATCTGTGGCTCTACGCAGCGAACCGCATCGGCGAAATTGCCGACAGCCTGGCGGACATTGATCGCGCCATGCGCGCCGGATTCAACTGGGAGCTGGGGCCATTCCAGATGTGGGACGCTGCCGGCGCAGCGGAAACTGCGGACAAGCTGCGGGCGCAGGGCCGTGATTTGCCCGATGCTCTTGAGAAGCTGCTGACCACCCCTGAGAAATCCTGGTATCGCAGGGAAGGCGCTGAATACTTCGATCCGCGAACCGGTAATTACGTTCCGATCGAGCCGTCTTCCGCTGTCGTCACTCTGGCGCGCGCGAAGCGCTCTCGCGGGGTCGTCCATGAGAATCCCGGCGCATCGCTCATTGACGTGGGCGATGGCGTGGCCTGCATCGAGTTCCACACCAAGATGAACGCCCTCGGCGGCGACATCGTACATTTCGTCTGCCAGAATCTCGCGCCCGACGCCGATCCGGTCCGCAATTTCCTGGCCTTTGTGATCACCAACGACGCTGCGAACTTTTCCGCTGGCGCGAATCTCGTTCAGCTTCTGCTCGCGGCACAGGACGAAGAGTGGGATGAGATCGATTCTTACATCGCCGCCTTCCAGCAGATGACGCAGGCCATCAAATTCTGCCCCGCGCCCGTGGTGGTCGCGCCGTTTGGCCTCACGCTCGGCGGTGGCTGCGAAGTCTCGCTGCACGGCGTCGCGCGACAGCCGCATCTGGAGCTTTATATGGGCCTGGTGGAAACCGGCGTCGGGCTGATTCCCGCCGGTGGCGGATGCAAGGAGATGACCCTGCGCGCGCTGGAGCTCGCCTCCGGCGCAGCTCCGGCCACCGCACGCAGCGACTCAGTCGAGCTGCACCACGCGCTGCGCACGATCTTCGAGAACATCGCTCTCGCCAGGGTATCCACCTCGGCCTTTGAGGCGCGCGCCCTGCGCCTGCTGCGCCCTTCCGACGCGATCACCATGAACCGCGACCGCGTGCTCCACGACGCGAAGGAGAAAGCACTGGCTTTTGCGGGCGCTGGGTATGCGCCGCCGCTGCCGCGTACGGACATTCCCGCTCCCGGCGATGCGGCCCTGGCTGCTCTGCGGCTGGGCGCTCACATGCTGCGCGAGGGCGAGTATGCCAGCGACCACGATGTCACGGTGACTACACATCTGGCGACGGTGCTCTGCGGCGGCAGCATCACACCCGGTACGCTCGTCAGCGAGCAGTATCTGCTCGATCTGGAGCGGGAGCACTTCCTCTCGCTCTGCGGCGAGCGCAGAACCCAGGAGCGCATCGCCTACACCCTGAAAACGGGCAGGCCGCTGCGCAATTGACATACATACGTACGTAGCGGATAATTGAGTCGGCCACAGGGGAGCGGCCAGTCATGCCCTACATCGACCCCGAACAGGCGCTTTCACCCAGAGGACGTGTGAAGGATCTGCAGATCGTTTACAACACAGGACGCACGCCAGGAAGCTGGTCGCTGGCGACCCTGAAGTGGGACGAACAGCAGAGAGTAGGTCTGCGCTGGAACGGCGAAGAAGGCGAGGAAGGCAAAGGCCAGCCGCAGTCTCGCGGCAATCCTACGTGGTTTATCGTGCCAGAAGAGTTGTCTGAGGAAGTGTTGCGAGCAGCCCAGCAACTGCGTGAACGCGAAAGGCACGATCTCACGAAGGGCTACCGGGCTATGGCGGCTGATCGTACGCGCGAGCAGGAAGCAGACGAATGGACGGAGGCCTCGATTGCAGACCTTTCCAAGGCGGGGTGAAGTGTTCCGGGTCTCCTTTGACCCGTCCATCGGAGGAGAGATTCAAAAGACACGGCCTGCGGTTGTCATGAGCAATGATGCGGCGAATCGCATTCTCAACCGGATGGTCATGGTGCCGCTGAGCTCAAAAATCGACCGGGTTTACCCCGCGGAAGCAATCGTTAGTGTCGCAGGAAGAGAATCAAAGGCAATGGCTGATCAGATCGCAACCGTCAGCAAATTGCGATTGCGGCAAAAACTGGGGCAGTTATCTGCGGCAGACGTGGAGCGCGTTGAGGATGCCGTTCTCCTGCATTTGGGAATTGAAAGATAACGCCCGCCGCGCTGTGGAATAAAAAGATGAAAGACGCCGTCCTCGTCAGCGCCGTCCGCACCGCCGTTGGCAAGGCCCCCCGCGGAGCCTTGCGCAACGCCCGTCCCGACGATCTTGCCGCTACGGCCATGAAGGGCGCGCTCGAACGAGTGCCTGCCCTCGACCCCGCTGAAATCGACGATGTCATCCTCGGCTGCGCTATGCCCGAAGCCGAGCAGGGAATGAACGTGGCGCGCATCGCCAGCCTCCGCGCGGGCTTGCCCGTCTCCGCTGCGGCCATGACCATCAACCGCTTCTGCGCGTCGGGCCTCCAGGCCATCGCGCTCGCCGCCGAGCGCATCCTCGGAGGCGGTGCCGACATCATCCTCGCCGGCGGCGCCGAATCCATGTCCATGGTTCCTATGGGCGGCAACAAAATCGCGCCCAATCCCTGGCTGGTGGAGAACTACCCCGGCTCGTATCTCACAATGGGCCTGACCGCCGAGCGCG
>JASHRH010000434.1 GCA_030037475.1 Acidobacteriaceae bacterium | reverse complement strand
GGAGAAGAATCGCGCAATGTTGTCCACAGAATCCGCCTTCCCTCCAGCCGGCGGCCGAATCGTTCGTTCGCGCGACGGATTCTCCGGACGCCGTCTGCCGAACGCCGCGCTCTGGTCCTCGTCTTCATAGCTGTAGTGCCGACTCGTAAAATCCTCGTTCCTGCGCGAGAACTGCGACGGCGTCTCCACATACCCCGCCGCGTATCCGCCCCACGAGCTTGCCCGCCCGCGCCCGCCGCTCAGATCTTCAATCAGTTGCTGCGGAATCTCCGCCAGGAACCGTGAGGGAATCGTCGGCTCCGGCATGTCGTTGCCGTAGCGTCGCCGGTAGCGCGCCCGTGTCACCACGAGCGCATCCATCGCCCGCGTCAATCCTACGTAGCACAGCCGTCGCTCCTCTTCCATCTGCGGCGGATCGTTCAGCGTCCGCGAGTGCGGAAACAGCCCCTCCTCCATGCCCGCCAGCACCACCAGCGGAAACTCCAGCCCCTTGGCCGCATGCAGGGTCATCAGCGTCACCCGCGCTTCGGGATCGTACTGGTCGGCCTCGCTCACCAGCGCAGCGTGGTCCAGAAATTCCGCCAGCGTCTCGCCGCGCTCCTGCGCATCCTGTGCCGCGTTGGCCAGTTCCTTCAGGTTCTCGATGCGCGAGAAGGCCTCCGGCGTGCCTTCCTCTTCGAGCGATCGGATATACCCCGTGCGGTCGATGAGGAACTTGATCAGCTCCGGCAGAGTCGCCGCGCCGCCCGTCGCGCGGAATCCCGGCACAGCCTCGCCCGTCGCCTCACCGCTCCCCGGAGTCGCCGCTGCATGCTCCACTGGCGGCTCTGAACGGAAGACGCTGAACCGCGCTGGCGTGAAGTCCGCGCCCTCGGCGATCGCATCGCCATGCGTCAGCGCCAGCTTAGTCTGTGCCGTGTCGCCGAATTCAAAGCTCGTGTCCGGCGCCGCCGCCGCAGCCAGGCTCTCCGGCGTCGATTCGCCTGGAACTGCCACTTCCTCCGCCAGCTTCTCCGCGAATCCCGCCGCAACCATCGCCCGCGCATCCGTGATGATCCGCTGAAACCCTTCCAGCGCCGACAGCGCCCGCGCCGGCAGCAGCTTTGCCTCCAGCGCTCGCTCGATCGCCGTCCACAGGCTCGCGCCCGTTTCCAGCGCGATCCGTTCCACGGTCTCCATCGTGGTTTTGCCGACGCCGCGCGCCGGCGTATTCACCACCCGCTGCAGCGCGATGGAGTCGTGCGGATTCTGCACCAGCTTCAGATAGCTCAGCAGATCCTTGATCTCTGCCCGCTCGTAAAACGAGAATCCGCCCACCATGGTGTAGCCGATCCCGTACCGCCGCATTGCCTCTTCCACCAGCCGCGACTGCGAGTTCGTCCGGTAGAGCACCGCGCATTTCGTCTCTGCCTGTTCTTCCGCTGCTTTGCGCAGATATTTCTGGATATAGTCGGCGATGAACAGCGCCTCGTTCTCGCCGTCCGGCGCTTCATAGTATCCGATCAGCGCGCCGCCCTCCCGCGACGTCCACAGCCGCTTGCCTTTGCGCTGCGCATTCCGCGCCACCACCGACGAGGCCGCTTCCAGAATGATCTGCGTCGAGCGGTAATTCTGTTCCAGCCGCACCGTTTTTGCGCCCGGAAAGTCCTGCTCGAACTCCAGAATGTTTCGAATATCCGCGCCTCGCCACGAATAAATGCTCTGGTCTTCGTCGCCCACCACGCACACGTTGCGATGCTCGCCGGCGAGCAGTTTCATCAGCTCGTACTGCGGCCGATTTGTGTCCTGATACTCGTCCACCATCACCCAGCGCCAGCGCCGCTGGCAGCGCTCGCGCACTTCCTGCGACACCTTCAGCAGCCGCACCGCCTCCAGCAGCAGATCGTCGAAATCCAGCGCGTTGGCCTTGCGCAGCTCCTTGCGATAGCCCTCGAAGATGTGCGCCACCCGCTCGCTGATGGGGTCGGCCGACTGCAGGAAGTACTCCTGCGGGTCGATCATGTGGTTCTTCGCCCAGGAAATCTTCGAGAGGACCACGCGCGGCGTCAGTTGCTTGTCGTCGAGGCCCAGCCGCCGCATGACGGCCTTGACCACCGCCTGCTGATCCGCTTCGTCATAGATGGCGAACGCCCGCGTCAGGCCCTCCTCGCCGACTTTCAGCGCTTCAATATCCCGCCGCAGCAGCCGCACGCAGTAGGAGTGAAACGTCGAGATCAGCGGCTTCGCCAGCGAAGTGTGCCCCAGCAGCCGCTCCACGCGCTCGGCCATCTCCGCCGCAGCCTTGTTGGTGAAGGTCACCGCCAGGATCGCGTCCGGTGCCGCGCCCCGCTCCTCGATCAGATACGCGATCCGGTGCGTGATCACGCGCGTCTTGCCTGATCCCGCGCCGGCCAGAATCAATACCGGTCCATCGACGGCCTCGACAGCTTCACGTTGCTGCGGATTTAATTTGTCAGGAAGATGCTGCAAAGGATTCTCTGAACGATGTCCCGATGTTGAAAGGCGCCGCCGCACGGGCGCATAAACCCCGGGCTAAACGCCTTGTATCAGGGCACGACTTCAGTCGTGCCGTTTACGCCGCAAAAACAGCGGGCTTTAGCCCCTGAGGTCGTCCTTCTGCATCCCTCGGAAATTCCCAGGAAAGCTCTTCTCTATTCTAATGCGTGGCTGGCCTGCTAGTTTTTTCCTATGGCGCTGCTCCAGGCGAACGACCTGACCAAAATCTACGGCCACCCGGATCACGGCTCCCGCGCCGTCGATTGCGTCTCGTTCTCCCTTGCGCGCGGCGAAACCCTCGGCCTCGTCGGCGAGTCCGGTTCCGGCAAAAGTACCATCGTCCGCATGGTCCTCGGCCTGGTTGAGCCCACCAGCGGCACGGTCGTCTTCGACGGCCAGCCGATCACCGGTGTCCCGCAACGCGATCTGCGCCCGCTCCGTCGCCGCATGCAGCCGGTCTTTCAGGATCCCTACGCCGCCCTCAACCCCCGCATGACCGTCGAGCAGATCGTCACCGAGCCGCTTGTCATTCACCAGCGCGCCAGCTGCGCCGAGCGCCGCCGCCGATGCCAGGAACTCCTCCGCCAGGTCGGCCTCGACTCGTCCGCCCTGCGCCGCTATCCGCACGAATTCTCCGGCGGACAGCGCCAGCGCATCAACATCGCCCGGGCCCTGGCGCTGAAGCCGGAACTGCTCGTCCTCGACGAGCCGGTCTCCGCCCTCGATGTCAGCGTCGGCGCGCAGATCGTCAACCTGCTCCGCGACCTGCAGCGGGAGTTTGGCCTCACCTATCTCTTCATCTCCCATTCCATGCCGCTGGTTCGCTATCTCTCCACCAACATTGCGGTTCTGAAAGTGGGCAAGCTCATCGAGTTCGGCACGCGCGACCAGGTCTGCGACTCGCCGCGCGAGGACTACACCCGCAACCTCGTCGCTGCTACGCCGGAGATGAAGGCCGGATGACCGTCAGGCCGGCTGATCGGATTCCTGCGGCTGCTCAGTCGCCGGAAGCAGGAAATCCGCTATCCGCGGCCCGCACCTCCAGAACAGCACAAACACAAAGAGGTTATAGGCGAGTGGCAGGAGCATCGTCGCAATCGCCCGGCTCACCAGCACAATAGCTTCCCGTTTGGACATCGTTCTCCCCCCTCTTCCGCATTTGCGCAACAGAATTAGCATCAGAGTTATGGACGCTGTCCACCGGGTGTCGGGTGCCCCATATCTGCCCGGTTTTGGCAGATGTGGGAAGCCACGGTCCCATCCCTCGGGTCTTTGTATTAGGTATAACTTTGACAGTCCGCGGAAAAATCCCGGAGCGGGGTAGGCCGGGGTTTTAACCCCGGCACAAACCGAAGCAAATCTTCACGGCCTTCAGGCCCTGAGGCTGCTTCTGCGCCTGCTTCGCTGATTGTTCCCTGTTTTCCGCAATCTGTTTGAGTCGTGCCGTCACGCCGGTAGACGATTCCAGGCTCTGTGCCTTGTATCAGAGCATGACTTCAGAGCTTGCGGAGAAAGTCGATTCTTTGAAGGGGCCCGGCTTTACAGCTTGCGGAAAAACTCTTTGAAGGGGCACGGCTTCAGCCGTGCCGTAACAATCGCAAAATCCATCCGGCCTTTAGGCCCTGAGGGAAGATTCTTGCAATCTTCACTTGTCCTTCCTCCTTTTTCGCAGCCTGTTTAGCCGGGCCGCAGGAATCGCAAAATCGATTCGGCTTTAGCCGCTGAGGGACGTCTTTTCTTGCAGGGCGGGATTTTTCCGCAAGCTGTCCTGTCGTAAAAGCCACAAAACCCGGTGGGCCCCAGCCCCTGAGCGGACGAGCACGCAGGCCCCGCCCACGCAACAAGGTAGCATCAGATTACGGACGCTGTCCGCGATACTGCCGACTGCCGACTACCGACTACTGATAACTGACAGTGCACACCACCTTCGGCTACTACCTCTTTCTCGCCTTCGCCGCCCTTCTCGGTGGCCTCGTTAACTCCATCGCCGGGGGTGGTGGCTTCATCGGGTTCCCGGCGCTGCTTGGGGCGGGTCTCCTTCCCATCCAGGCCAACGCCACCAACACCGTGGCTCTGTGGCCCGGCCAGTTCACCTCCATCGCTGGCTATCGCGAGGATCTGAAGAAAAACCTCCGCCTCGTGCTGCCCGTTATGATCGTCGCCGTCATTGGCGGTCTGGCCGGCTCGCTGACCCTCCTGCATGGCAGCCAGCATGCGTTTCTGCGACTCGTCCCATATCTCTTTCTCCTCGGCGCCACCAGCTTCGCGCTCAGCGGTCCCCTTCGCCGCCGCATGATGCGCCAGATGACGGAATCCACCCAGCACCCGGAGCGTCATCGCCACGTCACCCTCGTTCCGCTGCTGCTTTCCCTGCTCGCTATCACGTACTACATTGGCTATTTCGGTGCCGGAGCCGGCCTGCTCACCATGTCCGCGCTCTCGCTCTGCGGTGTCGAGCGCATCGCGGAAATCAACGCACTCAAAACCGTCATCACCACTACCGCTAACGCGGTCGCCTGCATGACGTTCATCATTGGCGCCGCCGTCGAGTGGCGTTACTGCTGGATGATGATGATCGCCTGCGCCATCGGCGGCTACACCGGCGCGCGCAACGCGCGGCACATCAGCGATCGTATCCTCCGGCCCTTCATCATCGCGTTGGGCTTCGGCCTGGCGATCTTCTTCTTCCTGCACAAGGGGGCGCTGTGACTCGCGGCATCCTCGCTGCAACCCTCCCGGCACGCGGGCCGGCGCCGGGCTTGGAAGGGACACGGCTTCACAGGTTGCGGAAAAACTCTGATCGCGGCGAAGTCTTGAAGGGGCACGGCTTCGCAACTTGCGGGAAGACTCGAAGCTTGGAAGGGGCACGGCTTCAGCCGGGCCATAACCCCCTGGGAATCAAATCGGCTTTAGCCGCTGGGGGAAGGTTTTTCAGAAAGATCCGATTCCATCATCTGTGCGCAACCCTCGCGGCCGCCTTGGCTCTCTGCGCTCTTCCGGCCGCCGCCGCAACGCCCGCGCATACGTACTCCGGCTTCGACAAGGATGGTTACCCCGGCGACGTTCTGCTGCCTGCCCTGCATCGCACCTTCGCCTTCACCGGATTCTGGCTGAACGACCCGCCAGGCATGACGACGAATCCATGGGCAGGGAAGCGTGCGGTCGTTCGCGCGGCGGGATTCGGTTTTCTCATCCTCTTCAATGGCCGTCTCGACAGGGAGCTGAAGCATCGCGATGCAGCCGAGATCGGACGCGAAGACGGCGCGGCGGCCATCGCCGCCGCTGGCCGCGAAGGCTTTCCCGCCGGAGCCATCATCTTTCTTGATCAGGAAGAGGGCGGCGCACTGCTCGACGAGCAGGCGGCGTATCTGGGTGCATGGATCGCCGCCGTGAATGCATCGGCCTGGCGCGCCGGCGTCTACGCCTCAGGAATTCCGGTACCTGCGGGCCGCGGCGTCCGCATCTCCACGGCTCAGGACATCGAATCGCGCTTTCCCGCCGCGCAGCTTTGGGTGTGGGACGATCGCTGTCCACCCTCGCCCGGCTGCATCGCGCCGGACGCAAGCCTTAGCCTCGCCGACAGCGGATTCTCCCGCGCAATCGTCTGGCAATACGCGCAGTCCCCGCGCCGCAGGGCGGACACAGCCGTCTGCCGCCGCACCTACGCCGCCGATGGAATGTGCTATGCGCCGGGACTGCCCCACTCCGACGCGACCTATATCGACCTCGACATCAGCGCATCCCCCGACCCGTCGCACGGCCGCTGACGCCGGACGGCACGTTCACGAAGTTGCGGGAAACTGCATCTCCTCAATCGCAGGTGGCTTCTGGTCGAAGTCGCTGTATCGGATCCAGCGCGGCCTCACAACAAAATGCGTGATCCCCGGCCACTGCATCCGCTCGCGTCCACCCGGCCACACCTCAAAATAGGTCTTCAGATATTTCGCCCGTTCCTCACCTGTCGGCTCGAACGCCTCACCCTCGTACTGCACCGTCTGCTCGCTGTTCCATCCCCCGATGACGAGCGAGCACGCGGGCCGCGCCGTCAGGTTCGCGGATTTTCGCGAGGACTTCAGCGCGTCGAAGATGATCTCCAGTTTAGGCGTCACCGCGATCCCCACCAGCGCCGATTGCGGCGTTCCGGCCCCCGACAGGCTCGAAACCACGGCATACCGGTTGCTTTGCATGAATTCCAGGACTCTGGCCCGATCGATCATTGTCTATGGCTCCTGCGTGTCGGCAGGCATGATCTGGTGATAACTTTCCGGAGGCCCCA
>JASHRH010000433.1 GCA_030037475.1 Acidobacteriaceae bacterium | reverse complement strand
ATAGCCGTTGGTGCCATTGACTTCGGCGATGGCAAGTTGACCGCTGCCGTTATAGTCGGCGACGTAGATGTTGCCGCGGCTGTCGAGAGCAAGGCCGTAGGGCCTGTCGAAAATGACGGTGCTGGCTGTGGCGAGACTGCCATTGCCCTGGGCGGTGGCTGCGTCGGCATAACCCGCGATCGTGTATACGTCGCCTGTGGCCGGAGAACTAACGCCGGTTTCAATGTCGATCAGCTTAGCCAGCGGATTGTTCGTTCCGCCGGTATAGACGACGCGCACGGTTGCGGGCACGCTGACTCCATCGGTGTTGTCGCCTATGTATACGTTGCCGTAGGCGTCGACGGCGACGCCGGCCGGGTCGACAAACGCGGCGCCGATGGCCGCTGAGCCCGAGGCGGGAGTCCCGCTGAGCGCAGTGCAGCTGGAGCTGCTGCATTCTCCGGCGATGGTATGGATATAGCCCGCAGCATAGCTGCCAGCCAGCGACGATGTGGATGAGGGGCCGTTGATCATGCGCACGGCATCGTTGGTGTAGTCGGCAATGTAGAGGTTGTCCTGCGCGTCGACTGCGATTCCATAGGGGGCGTGGATCTTGCCGGAGGTTGCGAGAACGCCGTCCTTGTATCCGCCGCCGGCGCCGGCAATGAGATAGATGGCGCCGACCTGGAGCTGCGCCTGCGTCAGGCTGGTGTTCTCCGCCAGCACCAGCTGTGCCCCCAGGCCAGCGGTATTGGCAAGCACGACATAGGCATTGGACTCACTCTGATCGAGCAGGAAGACATTGCCGGCGGCATCTACCGCTACGCCGTAGGCTTTCTTGATGAAGCTCTGTGTGCCGGGGCAGCCGCTGCCATTGCCGCTCGGAGTCGCTCCATTCGTGCAGGAAGAGGGAGCCGATTGTAAGCTGCCTGCGACGGTATAGATATCGCCGGCGACGGGCGGCGAAGACCATGAGTAAGTGGGCTCGGCCGCTTCAATCATTGCCGTGGCGGGATTGGCGACACCACCGACGGTGACATTGCCTGCATAAATGACGCGGACGATGCCGATTTCGGGAGAGCTTATGCTCTCGCCGAAATAGACGTTGCCCCATTGGTCCGTAGCCGTACTGTAAGGGTCGCCGGAAGGAATATTGATCTGCGTCGCGGGGCAGCCGTCGCCATAAGTACTGAGCGCGCCGGCACAATTGGAGGATGCTCCGCCGGCGACGGTGCTGATGAACGGCACCTGTACAAACACTGGGGGCGCGCCGGATTGCGCGAAGACGGGCAGGCAGCAGAGAGTGAGGGCAGCGGCTGCGGACGCAATCCGCCCGACGTATCCTGAGTTCTTGCTCCGTAATATTTGCATGGCGACTTCCTTCACTGGCTCAATCAAATTGAGGTTTTGCATGGTATTCGTGAATAGCATGGCGAGAGACAGCACAACGCGCCGGCCGGATGGATGCACGGGCATCGTGATTCTCTGTGTCCGCTAAGGGCAGGTTCCCGTGCGCTGCCGCGAGTTGCGTGGACACCACTTCGCCTGGAGGCGGAATTATCGGCTCGGCGACCACACCGGTATCCTGCGCGGAGACCCTCATACTGAATCCCGCGCACGTCACCAGGAAAACCAGAGGCAAATCGCAAAGCCGTACGCCGTTCATCTCGTTTAATCGTCGCTTTCAGAAATTCCCGGTGTGCGCGTCGGCCGGTATCCCCCGGACGTCCGCGCAGGAAACAATCAATATCGAAGGGTGAGAGAAAGCTGTAGTCTCCGTCCGTTCGAATTCAGAGCGGCATTCGAGCCATACGTCGTCTGGATGACTCCGAAGTAGCTGCCCGCCCCCGGTGTCGCGCACGCCACCATCGGGGTTGTGGTGGAGCATTCGAATTCCACGTTCGGGTTGTGCAGATTCGGAGTGTTCCAGACGTTGAAGGCATCGGCGCGGAACGACAAACTCGTATCCTCGCGGAAATGCAGCGGGAATTGCCTCCCCAGCGTGAAGTCCGTCCTCATGTAGGCCGGCCCCGTGAACTTGTTCCGGCTCAGCGTGCTGTACGTGCCGTAATTGGGTTCGGCAAACGCCGCAACGTTGAAGTACTCGGCGATTTTCTGCGCCCGCGATCGCCCGCTGGGCAGCAGAGGATTGACGCCCGGCAACAGGGCAGGGCGCTGATTCGGCTCGTCCGTCAGCGCCTGGTCGTTGTTCATGGTGACATTGAACGGCAGCCCGGTGCGGGCCTGGTAGATGCCGTTGAACTGCCAGTCGTTCAGAAGCGCGTGCGTCCACGCATAGCCTTCGCGCAGCTTGGGCAGGTAGTAGACCCACCCTGCGGTCACGTTATGCTTCACGTTGTAGTCGGAAGGACCGTATTCGGAGCGAAGATCGTAGACATCCGGAATCGCGTTGTTATTGTCCTGGCCGTTCGTATCCACGTCCAGGGAGCGCGAGTACGTGTAGGTCGCGATCATGGTGAGCGAGTGGGTGGCGCGCTCGTTGTACATCACCTGCAGCCCGTTGTAGCTGGACCATCCCAGGCTGGAAAAATCCACGAGCCCCTGGCCGCCGTAGTTGTAGTTCTGGTAGCGCACCCGCTGCTCATACGATTCGGACTGGATGGCCGCAGTCGGCGAAGGACAATAGACCGAGGGATCCGACTGGTAGTACGCGCCGCTGCAGTCGTAGATGGCCGGGTTCAGATCGATCGGAACCGTCAGATGGCGTCCGAACTTGCCCACATAATCGATTTCGACATTAGCGTTCTTCGTGATGCTCTGCTGTATGCCGAAATTGCCGGCCAGAACGTAAGGAGTGACGAAGTTCTTGTCCGGGAAGTACAGCGAGAAGGGCGGCACGAACGCGGGCGCCTTCGGATTGTAGTAGTCCGGTACCGCTGAAATGGACGGGCACGGATTCGCGCCGCTCAGCATCGGCTCCGAAGCGCCTCCGCATGGAGTGGCATAGTTGAACCGGTCGTAGAACGGCTCGCCCACGCCGATCACATTGGCATTGACGGCATCGTGAAAAATGCCGAATCCGCCGCGCAGCACCGACTTGCCTTTTCCGAACATGTCCCAGGCAAAGCCAAAGCGCGGTTCCACTCCGGTGTAGTCGGGATTGATCAGCCCGCGCGGGATACCCTTGTCGCCAACGTAGGCCAATCCCGCCGGAGCTGTGGGAAATACTGCCGACTGATATCCGGGGATGAAGGTGTCGCTCTCCCGGTCCGGCTGATACCAGGGCAGCGGCAACTCGTAGCGGATCCCAAGATTGAACGTTACCCGCGGCAGAGCGCGCCAGTCGTCCTGCGCATAAGCAAAGATTTCGTGCTCGATGCCCGCCTGATTGTCCTCGTTGGCAACGTCCAGCTCGTTGACCAGGCCAGCCATCGCGTCAGCAAAGGTATCGCCGGTGAATGTGGTGCTGAACTGGATATATCCGGGATATTGCGCTTTGTTCATGTACTGCAGGCGCAGAAGGCTGACTCCAAATTTCGCGTTATGCGCGCCATGAGTCCAGGCCAGCGAATCGTCGAACTCGATGTCCTCGTTCAGCTTGTTCTGATAGGCTTCGCTCGTGCTGCCCGCGTCATAGATGTTGAAGTTGAACTCCGGCAACGTCGGCGTCCCGAAGCTCTGCATCTGCCCGCCCAACTGATCCAGAGTGGTCGGATCGGTAGGCACGATCTCATTGACATAGCGCTTGTAGGAAAGGGTCGCGACGTTCAGCATATTGGGCGTGAGTGTCCTGGTATCCTGGATCCCGCCGAAGTTATTCAGGCCGCTGTTGGCAAGAACCTCGTAATTCGCCAGGCCCTGCAGCGTGCTGCTGCTGACTCCATCGCCCTCCAGATCCGCATTGTCGGAGATATAATATCGAGCGTTCAGAGAGTTGCGGTTGGTGTTGTAATCCACTCTCATCAGGCCGTCATACTCGGTATGTGGATATGGCGCCGAGGTATAGGTTGGTACGCCGCCGTCCAACTCTGCGGCGGAACTCGGACGCGGAACGTACTTGTTGAGGACATTGAGAATGACGGGATTGAAGCATACCGAGGGCAATTCGGGTTCGGTCAGGTACTCGCCGGTCGTCTTCAGCGCCTGCTCCAGTTCGGTCACGCAGGGGGACTGGCCCGAGCCGCCCGCGACCTGGTAGGCGGTATTGAAATCGCTGGTCGCGATCTCCGCGTAGTTGTACAGCGGGTTTTTCATCCAGGGCTCCGGCCCATTCGCCGATTGCTTGTTTGCGGGAGTATCCGCTGCAAAGCTGGCGCAGTTCTGGCCGGGGAAGTTTCCCTGTGGGCTACAGGGCAACGGCGCTCCGGTCGAGGTCAGGCCCCGCTCGTTATAGGTCTGCACATCGGCCAGGCCCGTATTCGTCCCCGCGATCCGGATGTTCTGAAAGGTTCCGAAGAAGAACAGCTTGTCCCGGAGGATTGGGCCGCCCATGGTGCCGCCGAACTGATTCGAGACCAGTTTCGGATTGTCATGGCTCAGATAATCCGCGGCGTTGAAGGCATTGTTTTCCGCATACTCCCACAGCATGCCGTGAAGCTGATCGCTGCCCGATCGGGTGACGACGTTGAAAACGCTGCCCGCGTTGCGGCCGTATTCCGCCTCAAAGTTGTTCAGCAGCACACTGACTTCCTGCAGGCCCTGCCGGGGCGGATAGTTCAGGCCGGTGTTATAGAACAGGTTGTTCCACATCGAGCCGTCCAGCAGCATCAGGTTCTGCGTGTTGCGGGATCCGGAAACGCTGTAGGTCGGCCCGCTGCGCTCGCCGGTGAACGTGGTGGGAGCATTCAGGCCCGCCACGCCGGGCAGCAGCTCCGCGGTTTCGACCGCATTGCCGCCGTCCAGCGGAAGATCCTGCACCAGCTGGTTGCTGATCAGTTCGCCCACTGTCCCCGATTGGGTATCGATGGTGCTGCCGGAAGTATCCGTTACGGTGACCTGGTTGGTAACCTTCGCCAGTTGCAGAGATGCATTCACGGTCACGTTGCGGTTGGCGTCCACCAGGATTCCCTGCGCGACGAATTCCGCAAATCCATTGGCCTGGACCCGCAGCGTCCAGGTGCCGACGGGAACCGCGTTAAAAACGTACTCTCCGCTGGCATTCGACTGAATCATCCGCGACATGCCCTGGGTTTCGGAGGTCAGCGTCACCTGAGCATTAGGAATCACTGCCCCTGAACGATCGGCGACGTTGCCGGCAATCGTCCCGGTATTCACCCCCTGAGCGAGCGACCGCTGCGATATGCAGAGAAGGAGCAACAGAGCGACAATACCGAACGCCGTGCGCCCGAACCATCGAGCCATCCGCGGCACCCGGCTTCTGCAGGCGCTGGATGGTGCTTCGGCACTGGATTCGCTGTTGTATCGGACTGGCAAGGGAACATGACTCTGCATCGGGAACCTCAAGGCAAATCTTACGCGTGGTCAGACCGGAAGAGATCGGGGCACAGTATCCATATCCGACCACGCCTCTGTCAAGAGATTTTCTCCGTGCCCGTTTTTGCCAGACAGAAAGCCCATTTGAAGCAGGGTTGGACAATTAATTAACAGCTTGACAAGCGAACACCCCAACAGCTATGAGTACAACGGCAATACAAGGGGAGTACTGCGCCTTCGGATTGTGGTCGGACCACATCCGGGGCACTTCAGAGGTCAGGCAGTGAGAGTGTCCCGCCGATCCCTGGAACGAAATTCAGCATTGTCTATTCGAGGTTCCGGATATGAGACCGAGGTTTCGCTTGCCTGTCGACGCCATGAGATGCTCCTGCAGTGCAATCGCTGTGGTTGCGCTTGCCTCAGGCGCCGTTTTCGCCGCCGCTCAGAGCACGGCGACACCACCGGTCGTCATCCCCTACACCATCACGACGATCGCGGGCAGCGGTTCCGGCGGATCCGGCGGCAATGGCGGTCCGGCCACGCAGGCACAGATTTCGAACGATCTGCGTGCTGTCGCTGTCGACGGCCAGGGCAATGTCTATTTTGTGGATACCGGCAACAGCGAGGTCCGGGAGGTTCATGCCCAAACCGGCACCATCACACTGGTGGCGGGCGGTAATTCCGCCTGCACCTCGGGCATCGACAAATCGGGCGACGGCTGCCCCGCAGCCACCGGCACCAGCCTCAAGGAGCCGCGCGGACTGACTATAGACAGGGCAGGCAACATTTACATTGCTGATTACGACGCTTACCTCGTCCACGAGGTGAATCAGAAGACGGGCATCATGACCCTCGTGGCAGGCGACCTTACGGGCCTGAACGGCACCTGCACCAAGGCCTATGAATGCGCCTCCGGTACCAAGGGATATTCCGGCGACAGCGGTCCCGCAACCTCAGCTGCTCTGAATGAGCCTCGTGGCGTCAGCGTCGACAACGACGGCAACATCTGGATCTCCGACACGGGCAACAACGTGGTTCGTGAAGTCAATGCCAGGACCGGCGTGATCACCACCGTCGTGGGCAACGTGTCGAATGGGGGAGCTTCCGGCTTTTCCGGCGATGGCAGCCAGGCGAACAGCGCGAGCGTCGAGCTCGACGAGCCCACGGACGTGGTCTTCGACAGCCAGAACGACGCCTATGTTGTGGACTTCGGGAACAAGGTGATTCGCGAAGTCAACGCGTCGACGGGCATCATTGAAACCGTCATTGGACAAAACGGTGGAACGCCGCCCACTTCACCCACATGGCCCGCTGCGGCGACTACGGCGCTCGGCTGCCCTGCCAAGGCAGCGACTGACAGCTACGGCAATCTCTATTTCGCCGACTCCTGCCAGAGCGTGGTCTATTTCTACGATGCGGCAGCCAAAACCATCACGCCCATCGCCGGCGAATACGGATATGCGGGAACGCCAGGCTCAGGGTTCCCAGTGTGCTCGGGTTCCACCAATACGCTGGGCGACGGCTGCCCTGCTACTCAGGCGCTCGTCTATCAGGGAACCAGCGCGCTCGGCATCGCACTGGACGGGATCAATAACCTCTATGTGACGGATCCCGCCGACTTCCGCATTCGCAAGGTTTCGACTGACCTCAGTTTCCCGGCTACGGCAACGGGCCAAACCGCGGCCCAGACGGTGGAACTGCACTTCAGCGTCAACGATACCGAAGCAACAGGCGGTATTACTGTGGGGGCGAGCCTCGGCGACTTTACCATTGCTGCCGCGCCTGACTGCACGACGAACAGCGATACCACAACGAATTGCACCTTGCAGGTCACGTTCGGGCCGGTGTATCCGGGGATGCGGACCGCGCCTTTGGCGGTGAACGGCCAGCTTTCCCATCGCTCGTTCCCACTGACCGGCGTGGGCCAGGGTGCTCTCACGGCGCTCGATCCCGGAACTGTCTCTACGCTGGGCACCGGCCTTTCCGGTTCTCTGGGCGAGGCTGTCGATGCCGCGGGCAATCTCTACATTGCGGACACCGGCAATAACCGCGTGGTGAAAATCAGCGCGTCCGGCCAGACGCAGACCGTGGTGGCAGGCACGGGTACCGCGGGCTACACCGGCGATGGTGGCCTCGCGGCAAACGCTGCTCTCAGCGCGCCTCAAGCCGTGGACGTCGGCCCAGGCGGTTCCATCTACATCGCCGACACAGGAAATAACGTCATCCGGGTCATCGACCCGCTGACCGGCGATATCTCCACCTTTGCCGGCGGAGCTTCGACAGCATGCGCTACAGCCAGCGACAGCGAAGGAGATTTTTGCCCTGCGACGCAGGCGACCCTTTCCTCGCCGAGCGGACTCGCCGTCGATACCTTCGGCAATGTGTACGTTGCCGACACCGGCGATAACCTGGTTCGGCGTATCGACCACGGCACGGGCTACATCAATCTCGAAGCGGGCGGCGCCAGTTCCGTGTGCTCCTCCGCATCGGATTCCTGGGGTGATGCCTGCCCCGCCTTTCAGGCAACACTGGACGGTCCGCGAGGCCTGACTCTCGACTCTTCGGGCAACCTCTACATTGCGGACGTGGGAGATAACGCAATCCGCGAAGTGCCTCCGGGAACAGACATCATCAGCGACGTAGCCGGCAACGGACAGGCCACCTATGCCGGCGACGGAGGGGCGGCTGCATCGGCGTCGGTGAATGCTCCGTCGGCTGTTGCCGTCGACGCCGCCGGCGATCTGTATATCGCCGATACCGGTAACGACGCCGTGCGCCTGGTCAGCGCGGCGAGCGGCAATATTTCCACGCTCTTCGGCGAAGGAGGCACGCCGGGTGCCACGGGGGGCAGCGGACCAGCGACACAGCTTCAGCTTTCCTTGCCAGGCGGCATCGCGCTCGACTCTCTCGGCGACGTTTATGTGAGCGACTCCGGCAACAACCGGTCGCTGCTGGATACCCGTGAGTCTGCTGACATGGCATTCGGCGGCAGCAACGTGAATCAGGAAACACCGGAGCAAACCGCCACCGTGTGGGATGCAGGTAACTCCACTCTTACCTTCACCCAGTCGCCGCCGTATGTATCGACGGGAAGCATCTCTCAGTTCTCCGTCGACACTTCCTCAGCCACTGCCTGCCAGGGAGCGGGAAACGTGTCCGCAGGAACTTCCTGCACGCTCGGCATTGCTTTTGATCCGACGTCGCAGGGTGCCTTGACTGCAGCTCTTACTCTGCCCGGGAACGCCGTGAACGCCTCGGTTGCCACCATTCAGCTCTCGGGCACCGGAGTGTATCTCGCCCCCACCACGCTGACTATCGCGCTCACTTCGCCAGTCAGCGGAAACCTGCAGTACGGCGAGCCTGGCGTCATTACCGCCACGGTTACGCCCACCAGTGGCACAGGAACTCCCACCGGCAACATCATCTTCTCCATCGACGGCACTCAGCAGCCGGCGATTGCTCTTTCCGCTGTGGGAACCGCAACCCTGACCATCAATTTGCCCGTGGGGAATCACACCATTGGGGCGGAATACAGCGGAGACTCCACCTTTGCCGCCAGCAATGGCAGCACCTCGGTCATCGTCGCCGCGGCTTCCACGGGAACCACACTCTCCGCGAGTCCAGCCACCATCATCCAGCTTCAGAACGTCGCCTTCACGGCCACCGTAGTTTCGGAGACCACGGGAATTCCCACGGGCGCGGTGAATTTCTACTCGGGCACGACACTGCTGGGCACGGCAAACCTGAACGCTCAGGGGCAGGCCACGTTCAACGACAGCTCTCTGGCGGTCGGCAGCTATTCGGTGACGGCGACCTACGAAGGCGGCGGCAATTACACTTCATCTACATCTTCGGCCGTCGCTGTTACCGTAAATCCGATTCCGCCTGACTTCTCCGTTTCCGCAAGCTCAACTTCGCTGACCGTACCGCAGGGCGGAAATGTACAGACCATCCTCACTCTCTCGCCGCAGGGCAACATCAGCGGAACCGTCTCACTGAGCTGCAAGGGGCTGCCGGCCAACTCCAGCTGCACGTTCTACCCGACGTCTCTTTCGCTGGATGGAAGCGACGCTCAGGTAACAACGGCTCTCACGATCTACACCGACGTGACTCCCCTGGTCCTGCAGTCGCAGTTGGCAACGCCGCCATCGGGGGTTTCCGGCAGCGGTCGTCTGCTGGCCGCTGCACTCGTGCCGGGGATCCTCCTGGGATTCGGCGGCATTGTGGGCTTCTGGCGCCGTTACCGCGGCCATTTAGCGATGCTGCTGGTTTGCGCAGCGATGCTGGGCAGCGTCCTCATCCTCTCCGGATGTGGCAATAATGCCACTCAGCAGGCAGCAGGCACAACACCCACGGGGACCACTACCGTTGAAGTGGTGTTCACTGGTCCGGACAACGTGACGCAGACCCTGCCCATTCAGCTCACCGTGATTTCCGCAACCAGTTCATCGATGCGGAAACCGTCCGCACCAGTTCTCTCCGCCGCACCAGGCTCTGGCCAGATCGCGTCCACTGTTGCGATGGTTCTTCCTGCGTTTTGATAATGACGAGGGAACCGTCCGCTGGATCTACCGCATTCGACGATCCAAGCGGAGATTCCCCCGGACCGCTCTCGGTTTTCGCAACGCCGCGGCTATGGATGCGTGAGGTCGAAGTCCATGGTGCCGATTTTTCCGGTTGTCGCGTCCCGCACCACAAACCGCACGCGCGCCGTGTGCTTCGGAATGGGCATGGTGAGCGGAAAGTCGGTCATTCCCTGGAGGGTCTGTCTGTTCCCGGCAAGGTGAGCGGTCCGTTCTTCCGCGGTGTGTGCCATCATCTTTCCTTGCCGATTGAAGCAGGCGGCTGCCAAAGTGACCTCGGCTTCCAGGCTTCCGTCGCTCATGGTGCGCCAGTTCAGTGCCTGCGTACTGACGCGCATCACAAAGCTTCCCGCATGGCCTGGAACAGGGATCACTGTCGCGGACAGACCTGTGTAGGCAATGTTGCTGTTGATGGCGCTGCCCAGATCGAAGGCGAGCCGGGCTCGCAAATCCTGCAAGTTCTGCGCTGTCTGCGCCGGCTTCGGCTGTGCTGACGGAATGTAATACCCGTTGCGCGTAGTTACCGTCAGGCCTGGGCGATCAACCATCACGCTGATTCTCCGGTAAGGCTCCGCCGCATCGTTCCGGTTGGTCGGAGCATAGCTGAGCGTGTAGTAGTTGTCCCCGTTGCGAATCGCTGTGTTGATCTCAGCATCGACATCGTTGCGAGCATAATAGACATCTCCGCCGGTCGCCGGAGCCAAAAGCTGGAAGTTCACGTCTCCCTGGAATGGATCGTTCCCATTGCTGTCTTCCGCCGCATCCAGATCGTCGGGAGTTTGAATCTCCACCGTATCGGTGCTCATGATTGTCGGATCGATAATTGTCAGGGTGATGCGGTCATCCCGCAACGCGTCGATGACCTGCTCCACTGTGCTGCGGATCGTCGCAGCCTCCTGATCGGTCGACTCATTCGTATTAACAGCGGGAAACCCACGCCCTACCCAGATCAGGCTTTTTCGCCCAGGATGACCTGCTGTTGCCTGGGCGATCTGTTCAAGCGAGCCCAGCGACATGGCCAGACGCTGTGCCGCACCAGGACCTCCCTTGCCGCTTTGCATCAGTCGCCAGGGATACTCCGGAAAATGCCTGCCCAGCGCGGACAGCAAAGCTCCGCGATCGCGCGTGTAATCCTCCAAAACCTGAAATTTCGTGTTGTCCGCTGCCAGCAGCGTGGTGGGCTGCGGCAAAACAGCGGGCTGCGCCATGAGGTATTTCTCCAGTTCGCGACGGGCATAGCTCATATCCTGGAAATTTGTATTCAACTCGTCCAGCACCAGCAGAGTCACCGGCGCATCCGGCGCCTTCACCAGGTCGGCCGTCGAATCGATCTCCACGTTCGGCGGCAGACGGTGCTGCTTCGGCGTCTCGAAGGACAGAATCGTCTGCGGCGCTTTGTCTTCCCGAACCGTGAAGTCGCGGCGAGCCAGATCTGAGACCAGGTGCCCTTTCCTGTCTCTCACGACGACATCGAGCACCACGAGACGGCTGCTGACCGAGAAGGTCGGCGTCGGAACCGAAGCGGGCTGCTGCGCGGATTGAGCATGAGCATACGCCACCATCAACAGCATTGCCCCCGGAATTTCCCAGCCGAATCTGCGAGCGATCACGAGCAGGTCATCTCCCTTGCCTCCTCATCCGTCCAGGCCTGTAGAGACGTGCGGCGAATTGCCAGAGGATGTTGACTCCATCATAAAGGGCGCTTCTTGCTGCATCGGCGGAGTGCTCAGACCACCTGGATCGATTGCCGTCGCAATGCGATGCCTTGCCCTCTTTTCTCTCTTGTCGGGCCTGCCGTGGTCTCAAGTACGCTTCCAGAATAGAACCTGCTCCATTCTCCTTATTTTTATAGGGATTATCACCTTCCAGATCTTCGCGTTCTGCCGGCTACGGTTGAAAACGCAAGGCAAAGAGACAATCTGTGCCCAAGGGCGTGGTCTTACCACTACAGAAATCTTCATTGCCTGTTGTAGGTCCACTGTGCCAGGATGATGGTGCGAATCATACCTGCAATTCAATCGTAAAGACACCTTCCATGCTCTCCATTCGCTCGCGTACTTCATCCGTTTTCCTGCCCCTTGTCCTCCCGGTCGCGCTCGCCGTTCTCACCTTGACGGCCGGTGCTCAGGATACGCGTATGGTGACACAGCCGGCCTTCCCTCCGGTGTGCAGCACGCTGACTGCGCAGTTGCAGGAAACCGGAAATGCGTTGCCCTCCTCGGACGAAAGCAGCTTCGATACAACGCGGATTCAGGATGCGCTCAACACCTGCTCCAGCGGTGAAGCAGTGGAGCTGGCCCTGGATTCCACCTCCGGGTACAACGCGTTTCTCATCCAGCCCATCAGCATCCCTTCCGGCGTGACGCTGCTTGTGGATGCCGGGGTTACCGTGTATGGGTCCCGCAATCCGGCGGATTACGCGGTCTCGTCCGGCTCCTGCGGCATTATTGGTTCATCCTCAAAGGGCTGCAACGCGCTCATCACCATCGATAGCAACAACGCCGGTCTGATGGGATACGGCGTGATCGACGGGCGCGGCGGACAAACCATGACCGGCGGCACAAATGCTGGCGCCACCTG
>JASHRH010000432.1 GCA_030037475.1 Acidobacteriaceae bacterium | reverse complement strand
TATTTCGCCCGCTCCTCACCGGCCGGTTCGAACGCCTCACCCTCGTACTGCATGGTCTGCTCGCTGTTCCATCCCCCGATGACGAGCGAGCACGCGGGCCTCGCCGTCAGGTTCGCCGATTTTCGCGAGGACTTCAGCGCGTCGAAGATGATCTCCAGTTCAGGCGTCACCGCGATACCCACCAGCGCGGATTGCGGCGTCCCGGCCCCCGACAGGCTCGAAACCACGGCATACCGGTTGCTTTGCATGAATTCCAGGACTCTGGCCCGATCGATCATTGTCTATGGCTCCTGCGTGTCGGCAGGCATGATCTGGTGATAACTTTCCGGAGGCCCCAGATAGCTCGCGGGAGCTGCTGGCGCCTTCGATACAGGCGCGGCAGGAAATCCTGGAGCCTCTGGATTCGGGAACGCGATCACCAGCTTCTCCAAAACCACTCCCGGATCGACCATCCGGAACTTCAGCGTGTGGTAGCCTGCTGTGGACACGTTCAGAATCGTTGTTACCTTCCGCACACCATCGCTCACCGCCGTCGCCCACGCTTGGTCTGAGTCGTCCGCCAGCGCGTCGACGATCACGGGCGGCTGATTGTCGAACGAAACGGCATAGCGCAGCCCGCGCCCTGGCGCGAAATTCAACGTGGGCGCCAGAATCGCCTGCACGCTGCATTTCCCGCTGTCAAACAGGTACATCCGATACTCGAGCGTCGGCGCGGCTTTCGGCGGCAGCACGCTCGGTGTGGTCACCGGCAGGATCGTCATTCCCGACAGCGTCTCCCCGTAATCGGGAATGTTGACCCACCGCGCATCGTCCGTCCCCGGCCCGCCGTGGGTCTCGCTCGTAAAATGCGCGGCATTGATCGAGACGGAGTGCCCCGCCTCCACGAAACCCTGCAAGTCGTCCCGCCTCGGCGTTGCCGGCTCGAATTCCTCCACATGCACCGTTACCGCGGGGCCATCCTTCTGCTGAATGACGATGTCGCCGTCGTTCCGCCCCTGCGGCGCTTGTGCCCAGTCAATGCTGGCAAAGATCCGCTGCTCCGTCGTCACCGTCCCCGACGTCGCGCTCAGCCGAATCCATGGCTGGTTCGCTTTTGCCGTCCAGGCAAATGGCTGATCGCCGCGGTTAAAAATGTCGATATGCCGCGTCTGCCGGTTGAAATCGTCGAACGTCCCCAGCCGCAGCGGCGGAAACGGCCCATTTGCGGCATACGCCGTCCCCTCCGCGGCGACGGCCATCCGCGGTCCTTCCAGTGGCTGCACCCACGTCACGGCCGGCATCGCGTTCACCGGCGGCTCGTTCCAGTATGTGTAGCCAATGTGGGTCTGGTCCATCATGTGGTCCCATTTGCCGTGTGCCAGCGCATGGTTGTACTGGTAGGTCAGCGCCGCATCCTCGGCAAACAGCTTCCGCGCCCGTTCCGCCAGGTCATTCGCGCTCACACGGCCCTGCGTCGCGTACAGCGCATTCTCGCCCGCCGTGATGGTCAGCTCGTTCACAATCGCCGACGCCTTCACCGGATACAGCACCAGCTCGAAATACGCATCCTGATCCGTCGCCGGCAGCTCTTTGCCCAGCTGTTCAGCCTCATCCGTCAACGATTGCCATTCCTCATACACCCGCGCCGCCTCGTCAAAGTGAATCAGGCTGAAGGTATTCGGCTCCAGCAGTTCCGGCTTCCGCCGCCCGTTGTATTTCGTATAGGCGGTCAGCAGCTTCGCGATCTCTGCCGCGTGCTCCGGCCCGAACTGCTGTGCCGCCCAGTCCTGCGTGTACTGCTGCAGGTTGTCCGCATTGAACCGCGCCGGATTCCATGCCATGTCCAGGAAGAACGAGATAGGAAACTCCATCGGCTTCAGATCCCCAACGTTCACCACCCAGATACGTATCGCTCCGAACTGCCACGCTAGGTTCATCTGCTCCCAGATCTTCGGGACGTAGTTCGTATTCAGCCACTTATAGCTGCGCGGTCCGCCCACATAGTCGAAGTGGTAGTAAATCCCTGCGCCGCCCGGCCGCTTCCGCTCCGCCGCTGTCGGCAGCCGCCGCAAATCGCCCCAGTTATCGTCGCTCCACAGCAGTGTCACGTCATCCGGCACGCGCATGCCCTGCTCATAGTAGGTCTGCACCTCCTTGTACAGCGCCCACACCTGCGGAACCTTATCGAGATCCGGATTCACCGTCTCCTGCAGAATCTTCCGCTGATCCGCGACGATCTTCTCCATCAGTGCGATGTTGTCGCCCGTCGACATCGGCGTGTCGTTGTGCCCGCGCATGCCCAGTGTGACTACTTCCTCGTAGTTCTTGTCCCGCTCCATGCACCCCCGCCAGAAATCATCGATGCGCTTCTGGTTGGTCACGTAGTTCCACTCGCCGAAGCTCGGTTTCCATTCCTTTTCCGCGCACATCATCGGCTCTTCGTGCGACGTCCCCATCACGATCCCGTATGCGTCTGCCAGTTTCGCGTTCAGCGGATCGTCCGCCGCAAAGGCGCTGTTCCACATCGCCGGCCACAAATAATTTGCCCGCAGCCGCAGCAGCAGATCGAAGACTTTCGTATAGAAAAGGTGGTTGTACCCGCCGTATTTCTCGTTCACCCACCCGGTCAGCGCCGGTGCTTCATCGTTCAGGAAAATCCCGCGATACTTCACCACCGGTGAGGCCACAATCCATCGGCCGGCCTCCGTGTAAAGAGCGTTCCGGTGCGTCACCGACACGTCGGCCCACCAGTACCATGGCGAGACTCCGATATCCGCCGACAGGTCGTAGATCCCGTAAATTGTCCCGCGCCTGTCGCTGCCCGCGATTACCAGCACGCGCCCAATTCCCGGCAGGCGGACCACCTGCGTCAGCGTCGCCTCCCACTGTCCGCGAATCGCGCTCACATCGATCCTGTGTTCGCGGATCAGCTCGTCGATCGCACGGCTCTTCCCGATCGTTCCGATCAGAATGACATTGCCCTTCGGCAGCTCCGCCGTCCGCACCAGCTTCGGCGTCACGCCGGTCACGCGCTGAAAATCGCCCTGCAGGTCCTGCGCCGCGTGCAGCACGCCCCACCAGTCGCCCGGATCGACATCGATTTCGGCTGTTTTGCCGTTCTCCGCCAGCGTGAACCCGCCCGCAACCGGCATGCTCCGCACATACTGCGGTTGCCCGAGAGCCAGCACACGCGCCGGCAACGCAATCAGCGCGATCATTCCCAGCCAGAACGAGAATCGCCGCGCATTGCAACCAGAAGGCAGGAGAGCCATGGAACGTGCCCCGTCGTCAATCGCCATCCTGAACAAAGATAGAACAAGCCTACAGCACCCGCCCACGCGCACAACCGCTCCGTTTCCCGGTTCCCGGATTCTGCTCGTTAGAATGGGACCAGATGCCGCGCTCCGCACCCCATCCCTCCGATGTCCACGCCATCGACGCGTTGCTTGTCCGCAGTGGCCTCCAGCCCACGCGCCGCCGACTCCGCGTTCAGCGTTCGCCAAAGCGCGAAGGCCTCGACGAAATCCGCCCCCAGGAACCCGTTCGCGTCGTCAAATCCCGCATCGAGATTGTCCGTGCCCCCGCATTCGACAGCATTTCCTGGCTCATCCACGGTTTCAGCACCCGCACCGGTGGTGTGTCCCGTGCGTATGCCCCTGCGCAGCGTGCCGGCGAGCTGAACCTCGGCTTCACCGCTGCTGATTCCCGTGAGAATGTTCTTGAAAACCGCCGCCGCTTTCTCACCGCGCTCGGCGCGCCCCGCAACGCTACGCTTGTCACGCTGAAGCAGATCCACTCCTCCGTCGTGCGCCGCGTCGGTCGGCCGGACGCCGTTCGCTCCCTCCGCGGCGACGGACTCATGACGAATGAACCCGGCGTGCTGCTCGCCATCCAGACCGCCGACTGCATCCCCATCCTCATCGCTGACACAAAGAAGAAAGCCGTCGCCGCCTTCCATGCCGGCTGGCGCGGAACGCTGAAGCGCATCGTCGAAAACGGCGTCGGCCGCATGCGCACGGAATTCGGCATCCGCCCCGAAGACCTCATTGCCGCTATCGGTCCAGGCATCGCGCTCTGCTGTTATGCCGTTGGCGAAGAAGTCCGCAGCGAGTTTGCCTCACAGTTCGCCTATGCGCCCGAACTCTTCCGCGAGTTGTCGGAATCCGATCCGATCCGGGAGAAGTATCCGCTGCTTTTCCTCACCGCGCGCGCGCCCGGCCACAGCAACCTCGGCCCGCAACTCCACCTTGACCTGATGGAAGCCAACCGCCGACAACTCCTCGATGCTGGCCTGCGCCCGGAATCCATCACCGTCATCGGGCATTGCACCCGATGCCAGTCCAACCGCTATTTTTCCCACCGTGCCGAGCAGGGATTCACGGGCCGCATGCTCTCCGTTGTAGGCATCCGCCGCTAAAGCTGCGAGGGTATCCTCTGTGCATCCCGGCATCGTGCGTTGTCTCATGCGCCGTGTTCCGTCGCTCGCCGGAAGCTCAGCACCGGCGACCTGGCGTTGGCGATGATCTCATACACGGTGTCGTCGCCGCGGATCGGCCAGAAGCTCACGTCTTTGTTCACTCCCAGCACAATCAGGTCCGCGCCCATCTCCGCGGCCGCGCTCAGCACTTCCTGTACCACGTCCCCGATCTCCACCTTCACGGTGGCCCGCGTCCACAAAGGCGCCTCTGCGGGCACCAGGCGTTTCAGTTCCGATTTCGTCCACTCCACAATCCGGTCGGCATCCTGCTGGTGCTTCGCCTCCTTGCTCAGCACGTGCAGCAGCGTGATGTCGGCGCGATAGAACTCCGCCAGCTCCATGGCGATGCCCGCGCTGTCCTGGTATCCCGCGCACAGCGACACCGGGTGCAGGATCTTCCGCGGCGCTCCGAACGACGAAGCCGCGTGGGCATGTGGCCCGATCGTGCACACTGGCACGTCGGCCCTGCGCAGGATCTCATGCGCTACCGATCCCAGGAAGAAGCGTTTCAGGTGCCGCCGGCCGTGGGTCCCGGCCAGAATGCGTCCCGCTTCGATTTCCCGGGCCAGCGACGTGATTTTGTCGCTCGGATGCCCCTCGGCCACGACAACATCGCAGGGGATTCCGCTGTCACGCAGCGGCGCCGCCGCGCGTTCCAGCGTCTGGGTTGCCTCTTCCCGCAACGAAGCCACATCGAGATACGGAATGGCGCTCGCGTCCAGTGGCATGGCCTCGCCCGGCGGGATGACGTGCGCCAGCGTCAATGCCGCCCCGCAGGCGCGTGCCTGCGCCGCTGCATGGGGCATCAGATAATCGATATCGTTCAGGTCGGTGGCGACCAGAATCTTCTCCGGGACCACAAATGCGCGGGTGCGGTGGCTGATTTCTTCAGCGGTTTTCATGGAGGAATCACCTCCTGGGAGAAGTCTGCTGCCGCTCTTTCCGGCTGACTGTGACTGCCGGCACAAACGGGTGTGACGAAGGTCACCCGCGGATTCTCCACTCCAGCGCATGATGACTTCAGCTACCCCGTTCCCCGCGAAAACGATCGCCATGTGATCGCGGTCACATACAGGACGTTTTCCCCAACGGTACGGTCTGTCTGCAAGGCCGATCCCGCGAAGACTTCGCAGCTCGCGCAGTCCATCTCGGGATGGCCCAAATCGAGCACTACGTATTTCAAGGGAGTCCAGGACCGCGTTCAGGCGCTTGTCGCCTCGCGGCAGTTGAGCCTCTTGAGCAGCGGTGACTGGGGACACCCTGCTTACCAACTGCCGCCGGAAGCGAACCTGCTTGCTGTCGCGCACTACATCGAGGCGCTTGATAGGCAGCGGGGCTTCATTCGCATCCACGCGGTCCTGGGCGGTAAAAATCCACACCTGCAGACCTGTCTCGTGGGTGGGATGTCAGCTGCTCCACGCCGCGCTGGAGCAGATCGCGGCGTGGACACAGAGCACACTGCCCGTGATTCCTCTAAGTCCGCGGTTCTCAGCCGCCGCAGCGTGCTGACCGGTTGCGCTGGCCTGCGCAAGCGCTTTCCACAACTCTGCTGCCGCAAATCTCCGAACCAAAGTAATGTCACGCAGGATCGGCTCCGCGCTTCGTCTCTAAAATCGGCGTGCCTCGTGAAACCTCCATGAATACTGCACTTCCCGCGCATGTGTGACAATGAGCACGCACCTCGCGCCGTCTCGGCTCGCTGTGCGCGAAGCTGTTTTCGGCCCGGATTCTAAGGTGATTCTTATCACTGCATATCTCGCGCACCTGCCCTGTGATCCTCATCACTGAGGCCGTTTTCCTCTCGCCCGTATTCTCCTCACGTACAGGATGCAGTCATTCCAGCCGGCTGATGGCGCCGTAAGCATCGAGGCTCCCCGGCAGGCTGCGCGAGGTGAATACGCATGCGTCGTTTCGTCATCAGCACGGCGTTCCTTCTGCTGCTGACCGGGTTCGCAGGAACCAGGCTGGCGCGGGCTGCGGGCCACGGTCCTCAGCAGGCGGCAACTTCCGGGAACGGGGCGGCAGCAGCTCCGGCGGGCTATGTCGGTCAGGAGATGTGCGCTACCTGCCATGAGGAGGTGGTGAAGAATTTCGCCGGCAATCCCCACTCCCGTCTCGCCCTCGAGCACAACGGCCACGGCGTCACCTGCGAAAGCTGCCATGGCCCCGGCCAGGCCCACGTGGAGGGCGGCGGCGACGTCACGAAGATCCGCCGCTTCGACAAGCTCACCTCGCAGCAGGTCAGCGAGACCTGCCTCGGCTGCCATGCCGGCGTCCATCCGGATTATCAGCGTTCGCCGCATGCCAAAGCTGGCCTGAGTTGCCTGAGCTGCCACAACGTGCACAAGCCGAAGGTCGAGGAGAATCTCCTCGTCGCCTCCCAGCCGCAGCTCTGCTTCCAGTGCCACACCGACGTGAAGCCGAACTTCGACATGCCCTTCCACCATCCGGTGAACGAGGGCGTGGTGAAGTGTAGCGACTGCCATGACGTGCACGGCACCTTCGGACCGAACAACCTCCGCGCTACTGCCGATCAGAACATGATCTGCACGAAGTGCCACATGGATGTGCGCGGCCCGTTCGTCTTCGAGCACGCCGCCGTTCGTGCCGAGGGCTGCATGGGCTGCCACTCGCCCCACGGTTCGCAGAACCCGCGCATGCTCAACATGCCGTCGATCAATACGCTGTGCCTCCAGTGCCATGGCCAGGTTGCTTCGGACACCGTGCA
>JASHRH010000431.1 GCA_030037475.1 Acidobacteriaceae bacterium | reverse complement strand
TGACGAACGCGATCAGCGCGGTGAAACCGGTGGCTCTCCCCGCCGCGACCAACAAAAAATAGGAGCGAAGCGCCAGGAACCGGTTCAGTTCACCCCTCGCTCCCATTTTCATCCTGCCGAGGACTTAGTCTTCCTGAGCTGGTGTTAGGCCGTATCGACATATACACTTTGCCGCTGAGTTGACTGGTGTTGAAGTGGAGGTATGTCGGCAAGCCGTTATGAATTGAGTGATTTGCAGTGGGAGAAGATCAGGGATTTCCTTCCTGGCCGCAGGGAGCACGTGGGCCGAACCGCAGCCGATAACCGTCTCTTTGTGAACGGTGTACTGTGGGTGCTGCGCTCGGGAGCGCGCTGGCACGACCTTCCGGAGCGTTACGGCAAGTACAAAAGTGTGCATAAGCGCTTCGTGCGCTGGGCCAACTCGGGCGTCTGGGAGCGGGTTTTTCACGAGTTAGTGCGCGACAAGAAGAACCAGTACCTGATGCTGGATTCGACCATCGTACGGGCTCATCAGCAGGCGGCCACGGGCCGCAAAAAGGGGGCGCGGACACGGCTCTGGGGCGTTCCCGAGGAGGTCTGACAACCAGGATTCATCTGCTCACCAATGAACTGGGCCTGCCCCTGGACTTTCGGATCACGGGCGGCCAGGTGAATGACTGTACCCAGGCCATCGCGTTACTGGGCCAGCACAAGGCCGAGGCCGTGTTGGCCGACAAGGGATACGACTCGGACGCTATCGTAGAGCACGTTGAAGCCATGCGAGCCAAGGCCGTGATCCCGCCCAGACGCAATCGCAAGGTACAACGCGAGTACGATCAAGACCTCTATAAACAACGCAACCGCATCGAACGCTGCTTCAGTAAGCTCAGGTGTTTCCGCAGGTTCGCAACCCGCTACGAAAAATCCAGAGCCTGCTTCCAGGCCCTCGTCGCACTCGCTTGCGCTTGGTTGCATCTCAGACTATATGTCGATACGGCCTAGCTGCCCACCTGAATCGTGTTGCCTCCGGTCATCGCTCGATCCGCGGCCTGCGTGCCCGGCGTCTGCGGCGCACTGGACCAATCCTTCACTGTGTAAGTAAAGGTTTGATTCTGGGTAAAGGGGCCGTCCGTCTGCGTCGCGGTCCGCTTAAACCTCGATCCTCCGTAGGGGTAGCTGGGGTTAAAGTCAAGCTCGCAGCCTGTGCTGGGCACACCATGCAGAGTGATGGTGAGGCAGCCGTTCAGCGGAACGTTGACCGCTTGCGGCGAAACCGTGTAAGTTCCCTGGCCATCGCGAGTGATGTCGACGGTGACCGTGTTGTTCGGGTTGCAGTCGGGCATAGGCAAACTTTCCTTTCATGGGTGAGCTACTGCCTGGGGAGGTGGACCCCGGGATCCTTGAGCAGTGCTTTCGCTTCCGGATCGTTCAGGGCATCTTGTAAGGTGAAACCCTTCGCAAACGCTTCGTTCAGCCTCTGGACGGCCAGCTTCTGTTGTCCAAGCGCATCCCAGCATTCCGCGGCAGCGGCCAGAATGCCGGGATCCTGGGGCGCCAGGGCCAGGGCCGTCCGGATATGCTGCTCCGCCTGATCTCGCGGCCCGTAGCGCGCCGCCGTGTCGGCGTAGAGCGACTGCGCCTTCGCGTCCTGCGTATGGCTCTTCAGATAATCGGTCAGGCGCGCAATCTCGCTGGCCGCTGCCTGGCGCGCGCAGCTCACGTCGTTATCGCCTTCGCAGTCCCCGCGCAGATTGTCCCAGACCAGGTAATTCGACGGGTTGAGGGCCAGAGCTTTTTGCGTGGCGGCGGCGGCTTCCGGATAGCGCTGCTCCTCGAAGTACAGCGCTCCGAGGTTCGCCCAGGCCGGATAACTGGAACTGATGGCGATGGATTTCTTCAGCAGTGGCTCGGCTTTCGCGAACGAGGCCGCATCGCCCTCGTTGATGTACGCTCCGGCCTGATTCAGCAGTACCTCCGCATTGTCCGGCGTTAGTTTGAGCGCCTGCTCGAATTCGCCCACCGCCTCCGCATACTTGGCATTGGCCACCAGAAAATTGCCGAGGCTGTTATAGCCGTCCCAGTCGTCCGGGGCGAGGTCGATCGCTTTGCGGTAGGTCGCCTCCGCATCGGCCGTGCGGCCCTCATCGTTATAGGTGTGCGCCAGACCCGAGAGCGCCCCTGTATCCCTGGGATCGAGGTTCAGCGCCTGCTGGAACTCATCCAGCGCGAGGTCACGATGGCCCTCGGTGTTATGGATCCGCCCCAAGGTCACGTACACGGCGGGGACGCGGTTATCCAGCCCGATGGCCTTGCGGCAATCCGCCTCCGCCTCATCGAGCCACGCGGTATTTCTGTCCACCTGATATTTCAGACGATAGGCTTCGCCGAGTTCGGCATAACCGAGCGCGAAGCTGGGATCGGTTTGCACCGCGCCCTGCAATTCCTGGATGGCCAGGTCCAGATTCCCGGGCTTGTCGTAGCGCTCGATATTGCCCAGTGCCGTCAGGTATCCCTCATACGCCGCTGGAATGACTCGACCCTCGGTGTCGCGCAGCATGTCCGTGCTGACCTTCAGGTTCATGAGCTGGGCAAGGCGGGTTACCGCCTGGTCTTCCAGCATCGAAAGGTTGCCGGCCGCGTCTTCCACCTCGGCGGAACCCATCAGCCGCTGATCGCGCGTCTCAATCAGGTTCACGGTGAGACGAATATCGCTGCCGTCGCGTTCCATGGAGCCCGTGACGACCAGGTTCGCGCCGAGTTCTTTCTGCGCCTGCTCGGCATCGGTGATTTTCCTGCGCCGCACTTCGCTGTCGGGAATGACCCACAGGGACTGATTGCCGACATCGAGGTTCGAAAGACGGCCGGCGAGAGAATCCATGAGACCGTCCGCGAGAGCGACGTTTTCAGGGTTGGTGCCGACATTGTCGAAAGGCAGCACCGCGATGTGCTTCTCCGCAGGCGCGATGCCGAGCAACCGCGTGGCTCGTTGCCGCAGCGCCGGCACAAACCAGGTCACTGCCGATGTCAGGACCAGCAGCGAAACAAAGGAGATGATCGCCGCCGGAAGAACTCGTCCGCCCAGGCGTCCGGGCCGCGCCGAGGCCATCCAGGCGGATTGGGTTGCGTCCTGGCGCGCCCGCCGCGTCTCCGCGCTCACCGAGCGCCTCTGGCGAGTGGAGGGCTGAGTCGGGGCTGTTGCCCTATCGTCCGCCGGAAGCTGCTGCGCTGCGCGTTCCAGGGCTGCCAGAAATTCGCCGCACGAGGCAAAGCGCCGCTCCGGATCCTTGGCCAGCGCGCGGTATACCACGGGCTGCAGCGGCTGGGGCAGATCTTCCACGCGCCCGGGTGGATCGTTCAGAATCGCGAGGCAGATCGCCGGCACCGAATCCCGCTGGAAGGGGCTCGCACCTGCGAGCATCTCCACCAGCACCGCGCCGAGCGCCCAGACGTCGCACCGCTGATCCACCGGCCAGCCGCTGATCTGTTCCGGCGACATGTAGGCAAAGGTCCCCGCAGCGCTGGTTTGAGTGGCGGGCCGGGAGCTAAACACCAGGGCCAGGCCAAAGTCCACAATCTTCGCCACGCCGGAGCCGGTCAGCATCACGTTCGAGGGCTTCACGTCACGGTGCACAATGCCGTGCGCATGCGCGTCGGCCAGTCCTCGTGCCATCTGCCTTGCGATCTCCAGCGCCTCGCGCAGCGGCAACGGTCCCTGGGCGATCCGCTGCGCCAGCGACGAACCCTCGTAGAAGGCCATGACGATGAAAATCTGGCCGTCTTCGGTCTCCTCGATGCCGTGAATGATGCCGATGTTCGGATGGTCGAGCGAGCACGCGGTGCGCGCCTCGCGCAGGAAGCGCTCCCGCTCGCGCGCGCTCTCGTTCAGTTCCGGAGGAAGGAACTTCAGCGCGACGGTTCGATTGAGGCGAACGTCCAGCGCCCGATAGACGACGCCCATACCACCGGCGCCGGCCACACCGAGCACGCGGTAATTCCCGCCCGCCAGTTCCCCCTCAGTGAAACTGCGCTTCAAGTCGGGCATATCTTTTTACGGGACGAGCACGAGCGTTTCGTGCATCCACAACGCTCGCTGATCGCCCGCTGCCGTTCCGGCATTTTCAGAGATACCAGGGCCTTTACCGATTGCGCCGGGTCGCCGCCCCACGACTGTCGCGGCGACTCGAGATCGCGTCTCCGAGAATGCACTCTCTGTGTGAAAATGCGTTGGGCCGATGGTACGACACGCCCTTACCCGTTGCAAGAGAATCAACGGGCTGAGGAGCGTGCGGTTCCTTAAGGCTGCGCCACGATCCCGTACTTTCGTACACTGGTTTCAGACACCTTATGAGCCAGACGCAGAATCCCCGCGCCGCCCTCCTCGACCTGCTCGCCCGTATCTCCTTTCGCCTCGGCCAGTTCAGGCTGTCTTCAGGCGGGACGAGCGACTACTACATCGATTGCCGCACCACCACCCTGCATGCGGAAGGAGCGCGACTGACCGGGCTTGCGATTCTGGATTTGCTGCGGGAACACAATCTGCATCCCGCGGCCGTGGGCGGGCTGACGCTGGGCGCCGATCCCGTGGTTTCCGCCGTGGCGATCGCGAGCGCGCAGCACGCGCAGAGCGATCCTGCCGCGCCGCTCATCCATGGTTTTCTGGTGCGCAAAGCCGAAAAGACGCACGGGACCGGCCGCCGGATCGAGGGCTTTTGCCAGGCGGGCGCGCCGGCGCTGATCGTGGATGACGTCTGCACGACGGGCGCTTCGACGATTGCCGCCATCGAAGCTGCCCGTGAAACGGGAATGAACATCATTGCCGCCGTGTGCCTGGTGGAGCGAGAAGAAGCCAATGGGCGTCCTGCGCTCGAAGACGCTTGCCGCGCGGGCGGACACGAGGCACCATTTCTTCGGCTATTTACAGCGAACGAGGTGCGCGCGGCGCATGTGCGGCAGCAGCAGTCGTGCTGACGAGCCCGCTGTTTTCCAAAAGAAAAGGGCGTAGCCGGAGCCGCACCCTTTTCGCTGCTGTCAGGAGCTTCTCTTACTGTGCGCCAGTTCCTGAGCCGGTCGCCGCCGATGCTTCGCCCGTCTGCATCGGAGCCGCGCTGCCTGCGTTGCTCAGCAACTGGATTTCCACGCGGCGGTTATCCGCACGTCCGGTTGCGGTTCTGTTGGTGGCGACTTCCTCGTCCTTGCCCAGGCCAACCAGATAGAACTTATGCGGGGGAATGTTGTACTTCGACGCCAGATACTGCACCACCGCCATGGCCCGACGATCGCTGAGACCATAGTTGTACTGCTTCGATCCGATGGAGTCCGTTCCGCCAGTCACTTCAAGGATGTAGCTCCTGGTTGCGTCCAGTTGCGAGGCAAACTGGTCCAGCTGCGCCCGGTCCTTCTGCGTCAGATAAGACTTGTTGAAGGCAAAGTGGACCTGCACGTCCGCGACCTGGCGATACTGGTCCAGATTGGCGATGACGCCCTGCAGAGAGTCTGCGCGATTGACGGCGTCCTGGGCAGACTGCTGGGCGCCGTTGGCTGCCTGCTGAGCGTTCTGGGCATTCTGCCGGGCCTGATTGGCCAGGTTCTGCGACTGCTGGATGCCCTGCTGGGCCCGCGCGTCGGTATCGCGGATATCCGCCTGCGTTCTGGCTGTCGCCTGATCCAGCTCGTTGGTTTGCTGGATGACCGGCGCTGTCTGGCTGCGGACGTAATTTTTGGTGGTGCAGCCCGTGGTGCCAATCAGAATCAACGCCGCGGCGGCCACTCCGACGGCATAGGCTGAAATGCGGGTCATGATTTGCGCTCCTGTCGCTGGGGAGGCTGCGGCCTCCTCGTTCCAGCCTTGTTCTTGCACCCCTCAGGCCAAATTGTCATCTCGGCGTAAGATTTTTATTTTCATGGATATGAATGGATTCGCCTCAAGCGGTAGCGGCAGCTCGCCAGGTACTTTTTACGCATGTGATTGTCTTTTCGCCGCTCCTCGGCATCGTTCATAGGCCCCAGTACACTAAGGAGGAAGCGCTCGAATGGACCTCCACGAGAAGATACGCACCCTGCCGACGCGGCCGGGCGTGTATCTCTACAAGAATGCCGACGGGGAGGTGATCTACGTCGGCAAGGCCAAAAACCTCCGTTCCCGGGTGCGGTCCTACCTGCTGGAAGCCGCGCAGGCCAATGTCAAGACCGGCTCACTGATGCGCGATGCGGTCGATCTGGACTACATCCTGGTCGACAACGAGCATGAGGCGCTGGCGCTCGAAAACAACCTGATCAAGCAGCGTAAGCCGCGATTCAACATCCTGCTGCGCGACGACAAGACGTATCCGTACGTCAAGCTGACGCTCGCCGACCGGTACCCCAAAGTTTTCGTGACGCGACGCCTGCGCCACGACGGGTCCGCGTACTACGGCCCGTACTTCCCTGGAAACCTGGCGTATCGCGTGGTGGAACTGATCCACCGGGCATTTCTCCTGCCCAGCTGCAAAGTCGATCTGAACCGCGACCACCCGCGCCCGTGCCTGCAGTACTACATCCACCGTTGCCTGGGCCCATGCGTTCGCTCGCTGACCACGCCCGAGGCGTACGCGGA
>JASHRH010000430.1 GCA_030037475.1 Acidobacteriaceae bacterium | reverse complement strand
GAGAACCGCGTATTGCAGGATGAACATTGATCCGGAATCCCGGACTCGGGCAGAATGCGTACAGCTACTCCGCATTTTGCACACGTTATCAAAATCCCTCGTATGTCTCCCGCATCCAGAATCCTGATTTCCTCTACGGTCACAAAAACTCCTTGGTCCAGTTTAGTTTACAGACGTGCTTAGAGGGGATAATCGCCCGGAGATGCGGCAGGTGAAACACGCATACGAGCAGGGCGTGCTGGCGCAGCGGGGCATCGAGTACTGAGAGGACAGGGATGAGCATTCGGACGGTGAGCACGCGCGAGGTGTATCGGAATCCCTGGCTGCGCGTCCGCGAGGACCAGATCGAGCGCGCGGGCGGCAAGCTGGGCATCTACGGCGTGGTGGAGAAGGACGACTGCGCCGTGATTCTGCCCATTGAAGAAGAAACGGTCTATCTCGTGGAGCAGTTCCGCTACACGATCCAGCAACGCGCGCTGGAGCTGCCACAGGGTGGGTGGGAGATGGCGGATGTCGATCCCGAGGAGCTGGCGCGCGGCGAGCTGCGCGAGGAGACCGGGCTCGTGGCGGAGCGCATGACGTATCTGGGAACAATGTGGATCGCCTACGGATTCGCGCGGCAAAAGCAGCATGTCTTTCTGGCAACGGGTCTGCGCATGGAGACAGCGGATCCCGATCCGGAAGAGCACGACCTGGTGGTGCGGTGGGTTCCGATCGCGGAGTTCGAGGCGATGTTGCTGGACGGTCGCATCCAGGACGGCTGCACCCTGGCGGCGTGGGGCCTGTACCGGCTGTGGAACGATCGGCAAAAAAGCTGACCCCGCTTGTGCGGGGTCAGGCCAGGTGATCATGCTGGCGTTCGGTTAAAAGTTGAATGCGGTCTCCAGGAAGACGATGCGGTTCCCGGCCGCTGAATGGCCAAAGAATCCGCCGGCCAGCGTCTGGGATTTACCGAAATAAGGTCCGGGCGCCAGTCCGCTGGGCGTGCTGCCTGCCACGGGGTTCAGGTTGCCGTTGGGTGTGCCCAGATTCACGTGGTTCAGGATGTTGGTGCCCCAGGCGGAAAAGGTCAGGCTGTACTTGCGGTTGACGCTTTGATCCAGCCGCCCCGGCCCGCCACGCGTGCCGCTCAGCCCCCCGCCATTCAGCCCGCCGGGCCCATGATGATAGCCTCCGCCTCCGCTTTCTTCTCCTTTGACTTTTGGACCGATGCCAATAACTTTGGAAAGTCGCATATTCATCGCGATGTTGGATGGGCCGGTGCCCAGACCGTAAGGGATGATCTTTTCCCCTGAATTCAGCCACGGCTCCGTATCGAGGCAGCCAAACTGCGCTGTGTCGACGGCGCCGGTTTCGTCGCAATTGGCGGCATAAGCAGGACGCCCGTTGAACTGGTTGTCACCGGTGAGATCGCTGCCGGCAGTGATGTTATACGGCGTTCCGGAATTGGCGACCACCATCGGCGACGCTGAGATCTTCCAGGGCAGATCGAAGCTGCCGAGAAGCACGAACCGATTGGCAATGTCGAAGCTGGTGCGGCCGTAATCGAGTCCGGGATCGCTCGAAACCGAAGGCACTGTGCCGACGCCGCTCGTATCGCCTTGGGCGTTGCTGTACGTGTAGCTGGTGAAGAACATGGCGGCTTTGTACATGGCGCGTGCCGTCACCATGACCTGGTTTTCTTTGTAGAAGCCGCCGGATTGATATTGCAGATTGTTCGTCGGTGGCTCCGAGACCGGCGTGGAGGGGTAGATGTCCTGCTGTGCGTCCGCCAGCGGGAACTGGGCAGCCGCGCTCACGTTGTCCGTAAAGTATTGATGAATCCCCTGCGAATAGATGTAGGTGACGTTCCCGGTCATGCGCTTCGTGATCTGACGGTCCACGCCAACCGCTGCTTCCATGTCGAGCGCGGCGTGAAATCGGGGCGCAATGCTGTAATGTGTCGGGGCTTCAACGCCGGTCCCGGTGCCGCTGGTGATCGGATTCGTCTTGTTTTGATAGAAGGGGATCGGCGCACCGGCGGTGGCGCTCTGAATGAACTGCTGCTCGTTGACGCTGTTCTCGTGGATGGTCTGGATGACGTAAGGAACCTGGCCGCCGAAGCCGTTCGGTACGGTGAAGCGGTTATAGAACCAGCCATAACCGGCGCGAATCACGGTATTGGCCGGCTTGCTGCTGGCACCACGGCCCAGCGCGTACGCCAGCATGACGCGCGGCGACCAGTCGTCCTTGTCGCTGATGTAGTTTTGCGATTCCCAGCGCCCGCCGTAGCTGAAGGTGAAGCGCGGATTCACTTTCCAGTCGTCCTGGTAAAAGAGCGCCGCGTCGAACGGGACGGCCTGTGCATCGCCGTTCTTTACGTACGTGTAGCTGTACTCGTAGGGAGCGCAACTCGATGGAGCGGGCCCCGTATCGCCGGCTGGCTCGTTGCAGTTGTCGAACTGGCTGAGACTGGTGAAGGTGTAGGAGCCGTTGCTGCCCGCGTCGGTGTAGTTCCAGTCATCGTAGGCGCGCAGATGAGCGCCGAACGTGAGCGAGTGCGCGCCCAGCACGCCCGAGAAGTAATTCTGCAGCTCGAAATTGTTTTCGCGGTCCTGATCCGATTGTGCGGTATTGCCGCCGGCCTCGAAATTCTGCGGTACGCCGTAGGCGGGCAGGGAGGAAACGGCGGAGTCGCTGCTGTCGTCGCGGCGGTACTGGAACCGGATATCGTCCACCAGGTTCTTGTTGATCACCAGGCTGTCGGAAACCTGCAGGGTGTTGTGAACATCGCTCGAATTCGTCGCCTGCGAAGGCAGCACGTAGGCGCTGCTGCCCAGCGAGTTGGTGCTCCCGAATTTCCCCCAGTCCCACCGCACCGTGAGCGTGTTAGCCTTGCCGAGCTGGACATCCAGCCGCGGGCTGAAATCCATCCAGTAGCCCGGATATCCGTAGGCTTCGTTCAGGTTCGAGAAGGTCACCGCATTATTCGTTCCGACCGCGATGGACGCAGGATTGACCGCCGTCAGAATGTTTTCATTCTCCTGCCGCATGCCGACGCCGCTCAGAAAATAAGAGGCGTTCTTCCCGATCGGGCCGCTGAGCGACCCGTGCATGAACCAGGTGTAGTACGACGGTTCCTGCTGATTGACGAGCAGGGGATTCTGCGAATTGAAGCCGGAGTAGTCTCCGGCCGTGTGGATCTCGCCTTCGAGTTTGTTGGTGCCGGGCTTGGTGAAGATCTCGATGCGTCCGTAGCCCAGGCGTTCGAACTCCGCGGAGAACGGGTTTTGGTTGATACGAATTTCGCGGATGGAGGACTTGGGCGGAATCTGCCCGCCCGTGAATCCGTCGATGTAAATCTGGCCGCCGTTCGGTCCTGCGGAAGGTCCGGCGAGCGCCTGGAGCTCGTTCTCCAGTTCGTTGGGATCGTCCGACAGCGCGTTCAGTTCGCTGCCCTGGATGACCATGGCGCTGGCATTGTTCGAAGGGCTGGTGCTGATGTGCGTCGTTTCCGCGTGAACCTGGACCTGCTGCTGCTGTACCTCGATCTGCAGCGTGGGATTCACCGTCCGCGTTCGTCCGGTCGTTACGATAACCTGCGGGGCGGTATACGCGGCAAATCCTTGGGCCGTCACCCAGATGCTGTAGCGTCCCGCGGGAAGGCCCGGGATGGAGTATTCCCCGGCAGCATTGGAGGTGGTTTTCGCCACCACCCTGCCTGCGTCGTTCCGCACCACAATCGTCGCGCCCGGAATGACGGCGCCGCTGGGATCGGCAACTTCGCCGCGAATGCCGCCCGTGGAGAGCGCCGCGTTCTGCGCGAGCGTCGGCGCCGGAGCGGCCATAACCAGCGCCGCCAGAAAAGCGATCCAGATTCCAGCCACACGAGCCAGCCGCCGCGCGGGGCCCGCACACTTCCAGCAATTGAGCATTCCGAGCTTCACAGTTCTCCGTAGTAAAAGGATAAAAACCTCTTCTCAGTGTTGACTGCCGCGTTCGGAAGCCTGTTCGGCATTCGTACAATCGCAGCAGTGTTGATCGGGGCCTCCGCTCGCGCGTGGACCATCCCTAAGGAGTTTCTCCACCGCTCATATCGCCGGGAGCGGCGTTGTCAGAAGCCGAACCGCCGCCCAGACTCCAGGCGGAGGAGAACATGCTTTGGCTGCCGCTGGCGGAAGCCTCCAGCATGGCCCGCACGCCGGTGACGACGCGAATGGCGGTGGCCGAGCCGGGGCTGCCCGACGTGGCCACGATGATGACAGCGTCGCCCTTGTGCAGGTCGGCGACGTGAATCTCAGGCGATTGCGCCAGGATATGGGCTAAGGCGTTGCCGCTGGGCCCATTCTGGTGTCCGGCAGGTCCTTCGTGTTGCTGCCCGGCCGCACCGCTGTTCTGTCTCCAGGGATTCCCAGGTGCGCCGGGATGAGCGCCGGTTTCGGCCGGGTGCGCGCCTCCGGTTGCCCGCAGCCGCGCGGCGATCATCTCCGCCATTTGCGGCTCAAGCTTGCGCATATCGGAGTCGGGTGTGACGTGGATGGTCACCGTCTTCTTCGTCATCCAGTCTTTCACGGTGAACGTGCCAGCGGAGGCATCGGTGGAAGCGATCAGTCCGGCAATGTTGCGAAAGGAGCCGGAGACAATCTCATCGGCGGTCATCTCGGTGCCTTCGGGATCCTTCTGCCCACGCGCCTGCAACTGATCGCCGGGCTGAATCGCGGCCAGCGTGGAGGGCTGCGCGTCGCTGAACCTGACCGAATCGGGCGCATAGCGGCGGACGATGGTGGAAGGCGTGGTGTGAACGACGAGAGGCTTTGCGCCGGAGAGGATGGTGACCGTGCCCTCGGCAGCGTCCACCGATTTCACGATGCCGCCGACGCCGTGCAATCGCCACTCTTCGCTCTGCTTCTGCTGCAGGACCAGAAGATCGCTTTTCTTGTTGACAATGATGACGGCTGCGGTGGGCGGAGTGCCGTGGGCCAGCATCAGCACACGGTCGCCCGGCTGAATATCGGCGAGGGAAAGGGTTGCGGCACCCGCCAGCGTCTTTTGCCCCGGCGCTGTTTTCAGGATCTTTGCGGCGTCCGGCACGGCGACGTTCACCGTCGCGCCGGCATCTGTTTTGACGGCGAGTGTGTTGCCGGTGACCGCCGTGACAGTTCCGAGGATGCGGCTGGAGGGCGCAGACTGCGCGCCGGTCCATGCGGAGCAGGCGAGCAAAACCGCCACGCAGGGGAGCGCGAAAATTCTCCGTCGTATTCCGGTCACACCTCTCTCCTTGCGTCTCGTGCGAGAAGCCCTGTTCAAAGGACGCAGTGAGTCTCCGAAAGTTTCATACCATCCAGTGGATTGCAACATCACGGATGCAGCGTGAGATCGCCGTTGCACGGCCGACAGGATATGATCGGCAGTGACGGTTTCTGCAACGCCGCCGCAGCAACTCCGTGTCCGCATCCGGACACTACGAGGCTCACGAAACCCAATGGCAATTTCCGGCGGCGGCAGTTCCGAATCTGTCCGTGTTGCGCCTGGTGCTGGTCCTGCCAGCTATCGCGGTGCTCTGACCATGGTGACCACCCTGTTCTTCATCTGGGGTTTCCTCACCTCGCTCAACGACATCCTGATCCCGCATCTCAAAGCCATCTTCAATCTGAACTACGCGGAAGTGATGCTGGTGCAGTTTGCGTTTTTCACTTCGTATGCCATCTTCGGCTATCCCTCCGGGAAAGTTGTGGAGTGGATCGGCTACCAGCGGACGATGGTCGTGGGCCTGTTCACCATGGCGCTGGGAGCGATTCTGTTTATTCCGGCAGCAGACCTGCCTTCCTACCCGTTGTTTCTGGCGGCGCTCATTGTTCTGGCCGCGGGCATGACAGCGCTGCAGGTTTCGGCGAATCCGTACGTGGCGGTGCTGGGTCCGCCGCAGACCGCGTCGAGCCGGTTGAACCTGGCACAGGCGTTCAATTCGCTGGGCACGACCGTGGGTCCTCCGCTGGGCGGCTTTCTGATCCTGAAGGGCGCTGAGAGGCTGGTCGAGAACGTAAACGCAATGCCTCCGGCAGCGCTGCATGCCTATCGGCTTCAGCAGGCGGCGACGGTCAAGATGCCGTACCTGGTCTTTACGTTGGTGCTGGTGCTGGTGGGGCTGGCCATTGCCTGGTACAGATTCCCGCGCATTGACGCGACGAAGGACTTCCGTCCCATGAAGGGGGGGCACGACCACCCCAGCATCTGGAAGTATCCGCATGTGGTGCTGGGCGCGGTGGGGATCTTTGTCTATGTCGGTGCTGAGGTCTCCATCGGCAGCTTCCTGATCAACTACTTTGGGCAGTCGTACATCGCAGGAATTGCGGCCCTGGCTGCGGCGAACCTCGTGCCGTTCTACTGGGGTGGCGCGATGGTGGGGCGGTTTATCGGTTCGGGACTGTTGCAGAGGATGAAGACGCACACGCTGGTGGCGATCTGCGCGGTGGTGGCGATGGCGCTGACCCTGGTCAGCATGAACACTTCGTTCACTTCGGGCGCGATCACATCTCTGCCGCTGCATGTATTTGAGTGGCACGGAACATTGCTCATTCCCCATTCATGGCCCGTGTGGAGCATTCTGGCCGTCGGCCTGTTCAACTCCATCCTCTTCCCGAGTATTTTCACGCTGGGCATCGCCGAGATGGGTCCGCTGACCGGCGAAGCTTCCGGTCTGCTGGTGATCGCGATCGTCGGCGGCGCGGTCATTCCTGAGATTCAGGGTGTGCTGGCCGACCACATTGGCATCCACCATGCCTTCATCATTCCCGTGCTCTGCTATATGTACATCACCTACTACGGGCTGAGAGGGTACCGGATCGTCCAGCCCAAAACGCATCAGCCCGAGGCGACCTGAGCGGGAAGGCGCCAACTGGGTAGTAACAGCGGGTCAGTTTGCATCCGTTTTGAAGGGGCATGACTTCACGGGTTGCGAAAAAACTTGATTCTTTGAAGGGGCACGGCTTCAGCCGTGCCGTAACAATCGCAAAATCAATCCGGCCTTGAGGCCCTGAGGGAAGATTCTCGCAATCTTCGCTTGTCCTTCCTCCTTTTTCCGCAGCCTGTTGAGCCGGGTCGTTAAAGGCCGCAAAAACAATTCGGCTTGAGCCGCTGTGGTGCGGACCACCCACGAATCGGCCCTGTCGCGCGCAGAACCGCGATCTCGCGTTACCATCATCCGTTATGCCTTCTCCGCTCGTTCTCAACGGACAACCCCTCACGCTCGAAGAAATTGGCGAAGTCGCGCTCGCCAGCCGCGCAGTGTCCCTCGCTTCTGAGGCCCTCCCGCGCATCCGTGCCTCGCGCGCCGTCGTGGACGCGCTCCTGGCCGGCGGCGGCACCGCCTACGGCATCAACACTGGCTTCGGGAAACTCTCCGATGTGCGCATTGAGCCGGATCAGGTGCAGGCGTTGCAGCGCAATCTGGTGCGCAGCCATGCCTGCGGCGTAGGCGAGCCGCTCCCCGAAGCGGCCGTCCGCGCCATGCTGCTGTTGCGCGCCAACGTGCTCAGCAAGGGATTCAGCGGCGTGCGCGTGGAGCTGGTCGAGCGGTTGATCGCGATGCTGAACCGGCGCATCCATCCCGTGATTCCCTCGCGCGGGTCGGTCGGGGCGAGCGGCGATCTTGCGCCGCTGGCTCATCTGGCATTGGCTGTGATGGGCGAGGGGATGGTCTGCTTCGAGGATCGCCACATTCCGGCAGCCATGGCCCTGCTGCAGTGCGGCCTGCCTCCGTTGACGCTGGAAGCTAAGGAAGGACTGGCGCTGCTGAACGGCACCCAGGCGATCACGGCGGTCGGCGGTCTGGCGCTGGCGCGCGCGCTGCGCGTCGTGGAGCTCTCCGATCTTGCCGGAGCCATGACGCTGGAGGCGCTGAAGGGCACGCCCACGCCCTTCGACGAGCGGATTCACAAGGTACGACCGCACGCCGGTCAAACGGCTGCCGCGGCGCATCTCTGCTCGCTGCTTGCCGAAAGCGAAATTCGCGAGTCGCATCGCAGCAACGATCCCCGTGTGCAGGACGCATACTCTCTGCGCTGCATGCCCCAGGTCCACGGTGCCGCGCGCGACATGCTCGCTTACACCCGCGCCACGCTGGAAACGGAAACCGGCGCCGCCACGGACAATCCGCTGGTCTTTCCCGAGGGCGAGATCCTTTCCGGCGGCAATTTTCACGGTGCGCCCCTCGCGCTCGTGCTCGATGCGGCGGCGATTGCGATGACCACGATGATGGCCATCGCGGAGCGGCGCATCGACCGGCTCGTCAACCCGGACATCAACGAAGGGCTGCCGCCCTTCCTCTCGCACACGCCTGGCGTCTCTTCGGGGCTGATGATCGCCCACATCGCTGCGGCCGCATTGCTCAACGAAGCCAAAGTCCTCGCGCATCCGGCCAGCGCCGACAGCGTGCCGACATCGGGCGGCAAAGAAGATCACGTCTCGATGGGCATGACCGCGGCGTTGAAGTTCCGGCAGGTCGTGGAAAACGCCGAGAAGGTGTTGGCGATTGAGCTGATCTGCGCCGCGCAGGGACTCGAGTTTCGCAAGCCTCTCAAGCCGGCGCTCTGCGTGGGCGAAGCTCTCACCCATATTCGGCAGTTCGTTCGTCCGCTCGAACAGGACCGCGTGCTGGCCGGGGACATTGAATCCCTGGCAACTGCGGTACGCCAGGGAACCTTCGACACCTGGCGGTGACGAGTCCTCGCTTGGGGTCCATTTACATAGGCTGTGAAAAGGCACGCCTTTCACAGCCTGCGGAAAAGCCCGATTCTTTGAAGGGGCACGGGCTTCAGCCCGGGGTCCCCAGCGCGCCTGCGCGCTGGGGTGGTCAGCCGTGCTACGAAGCTGCTAAGTCAATCTGGACTTTTAGCCCTGAGGAATGTTCTTCTCACACTGACTCAGCGCCGCCTTCTTCGATTTGCCCGATATTCGCGGCGTCCGTACCATAGAGAAGAGACAGCTCATGCGCTTTCCCCTGTGCGGGAACGCACGAGCCAACCATCGCAATTTTTCGCCGCTTCCCTGACGGCCTGCGTCAAAACATTGGGGAAGTGCGGCCTCGGAAGGCAAATATTTTGACATCTGCAGAAACCACTGAGACGCCCGGCACGACTGCCGAATCCAGCGAACACATGCATGACGAGCACACTCACGAAGCGCACGAACACACGCATGCCCAGCCCACGCTGAATCCGGAATGCACGCGCGAGGTCGAGGTCGAAATCCCAGCCGACGACGTGACGAAGAGCTTTCGCACCGTCCTGAAGCGCTACCAGAAGCTGGCAAAGATCCCCGGCTTCCGTCCCGGCAAAGTCCCGGAGAGCGTCCTCCGCAGTCGTTTCGGCAAATCGATTCGTGACGAGGTCGTCGAGTCCGTCCTGCCGCCGCATTTCCGCGCCGCCATCGACGAGAAAAGCCTCCGCCCCGTCTCCCAGCCGCAGGTCAGCAACCTCCAACTGGAGGAGGGACAGCCTCTCCGCTTCAAAGCCGTCTTCGAGGTGCTGCCGGAGTTTTCCGTCGACGGCTACCAGGACGTGAAGGTTGACAAGCCCTCCACCGGCCTCACCGATGCCGAATTCGATGCCGAGCTCGACCGCCTCCGCGATGCCCACTCTACCATGGAGCCGGTCACCGAGGATCGCGGCCTCCAGGATGGCGACTGGGCGCAGATCAGCTTTACCGGCGAGCTGCACGGTGACAACCCCGAAGCGACGGAAGGCGACCCCGCCAGGCCCCAGCCCATCGAGGGTCACGATGTTTCCATCGAAGTCGGCGGCAAGGATACGGTCGAGGCTTTCTCCGACGCTCTGCGCGGCTCCAGACCCGGCCAGGAGCTGAAATTCGAGGTCAGTTATCCCCCGGATTTCGGTCAGAAACGCCTCGCCGGCAAAACCGTCGCGTACGCCGTCGAGGTTCGTGGCATCCGAAACAAAGTGCAGCCGGAGCTGAACGACGACTTCGCCAAAGCCATGGGGAATTACGAAAGCCTGGACGACCTGAAGCAGAAGCTGCGCGAGCACCTCGCCGCCGACAAGAAGCACCGCCTGCAGGTGGATACGCGGGAGCGCTTGCTGGCCGCCATGGTCCGGAAGTTCCAGTTCCCGGTGCCCGAGTCCCTGGTGCAGAACCAGATCGACACCCGCCTCGAGCGCGGCCTGCGGGCGCTGGCCTCCCAGGGCATGAAGACCGAAGACATGCGCAAGCTCGACTTCGACCGCCTGCGGGAAGCCCAGCGCGAGGCTGCGGCCAACGAGGTAAAAGGCACGATGATCCTCGACCGCATTGCCGATGTGGAAAACATCGCCATCAGCGACGAGGAGCTGGAGCGGGAGCTCCAGGTGCTCTCCCTGCAAACACGGGAGCCCCTGGAAACCCTCCGTCAGCGTTTGACCCGCGAGGGCAGCCCGGCTAGAATTCGTGAACAATTGAGAAGGGAAAAGACGGGCAATTTGCTGGTCGAGCGGCTGGCGTAGAAGTCAACAGACGAACCAGGGGTGACGAGAGTCACAGACGGCGAGGCGCGGAAAGCCTCAGATACGAAAGCAGGGAGAGACAATGGCGCTGGTACCCATGGTGATCGAGCAGACGAGCCGCGGCGAGCGGGCTTACGACATCTATTCGCGTCTGCTCCGCGACAACATTATCTTTCTCGGTACGCCCATCGACGATCAGATTGCCAACCTCGTCATCGCCCAGCTGCTCTTTCTGTCCGGCGAAGATCCGGAGAAGGATATCCAGCTATACATTAACTCTCCTGGGGGATCGATCACCGCAGGGTTGGCGATTTACGATACGATGCAGTTTATCCGTAACGATGTGGTTACGTACTGCATCGGACAGGCTGCCAGTATGGGCGCTTTTCTGCTGATGGCGGGAACCAAAGGCAAGCGTTTCGGCCTGCCCAATTCCCGCATCCTGATTCATCAGCCCTCCATGGGCGGACTGGCAGGGCAGGCCACGGACATCGACATTCACGCCCGGGAGATCATCCGCATCCGCGAGATCACCAACAAGCTGATGGCGAAGCACACCGGGCAGACGCTGGAGAAGATCGAACGCGACGTGGAGCGCGACTTCATCATGAACGCTCCGCAGGCTAAAGAGTACGGGATCATCGACGAGATCATCGATCGGCCGCGCACGACCAAAGGCTGAGGGGAGTAGCCGGGGACCATGAAGACGCGCACGGGATCGGAAGAAGCGCTTCGCTGTTCGTTTTGTCACAAGTCGCAGGACGCCGTCGCCAAGCTGATCTCCTCGCCCAGCGACTATCCGCGCGCCTACATCTGCGATGAGTGCGTCGCGGTCTGCAACTCCATCCTCGAAGACGATCGCACCGAAGCCGCCACCGGCGCCGCGCCCACCCACCTGCCCAAGCCGCAGGAAGTGAAGGCCTTCCTCGACGAGTACGTCATCGGCCAGGACCAGACCAAGAAGAAGCTCGCCGTCGCCGTCTACAACCACTACAAGCGTGTGCAGATGAACCGCACCCGGGGCACCGATGTCGAGCTCTCCAAGTCCAACATCCTGCTCGTCGGCCCCACCGGCAGCGGCAAGACCCTCCTCGCGCACACCCTGGCCAAGATGCTGGACGTCCCCTTCGCCATCGTCGACGCGACCACGCTCACCGAAGCCGGCTACGTCGGCGAGGACGTCGAGAACATCATCCTCAAGCTGCTCCAGGCTGCCGACGGCGACGTCGCCCGGGCCCAGACCGGCATCATCTACATCGACGAAATCGACAAGATCGGCCGCAAGGACGAGAACCCCTCCATCACCCGCGATGTCTCCGGCGAGGGCGTGCAGCAGGCGCTGCTCAAGATCCTCGAAGGCACGGTGGCCAATGTTCCGCCGCAGGGCGGCCGCAAGCATCCCCACCAGGAATTCACGCCGGTGGATACCACCAATATCCTGTTCATCTGCGGCGGCGCCTTCGTCGGCCTCGAGAAGGTCATCGGCCGCCGCGTCGGCAAGAAAGCCCTCGGCTTCAAGGCGCTTTCCGACAAGGAGCTGGAGCCGGGCGGCGGCCTCATCCGCGCCCAGCGCGACGCCGAGCTGCTCCGCCAGTCCGAGCCCCAGGACCTCATCAAGTTCGGCCTCATCCCCGAGTTTGTCGGACGCCTGCCGGTCATCGGCATCCTCGATGAGCTGGACGAAGCCGCGCTGGTCGAGATCCTGACCAAGCCGCGCAACGCCATCCTGAAGCAGTACCAGAAGCTCTTCGACTATGAAGGCGTCAGGCTCAGCTTCACCGACGACGCGACGCGAGCCGTGGCCCAGGAAGCGCTGCTGCGCAAGGTGGGCGCGCGCGGCCTGGGCATGATCCTCGAAGAGCTGATGCTCGACCTGATGTATCACCTGCCCAGCAACAAGAAGGTGAAGGAGCTGGAGATCCAGGCGGACATGGTCCACAACCGGGATTTGTCGGTGATGCTGCTGGATAAGGCGGGCTGAGCGATCAGCGATTAGTGATCAGTTGTCAGTGATCAGTGATCAGGAGTCAGCTGCCAACTTCCAGCCCATCGACCCGCTGGGTCCACCCCAGTCCCTTCTCACGGCATCGTCACCCCTGGCCACCCGTCTTCTGATCACTGATCTCTGAACCCTGTTTTTGAGTTAACGCATGTATTACCCAAGGCCATCGGCGAGGCCATCCGATGGCCCTCCGATTGCGTCTGTGGGGCCATATCGTAACCAGATGGTTACTAGTCTCGTTTCTCTCTGAATACAAAGAGTTTGCTCCTCGAACGAGCGGCGAGGGGTATCCGTGAATAATGAGTTAACTTCATATCGTGGCGGAGGAGTTATCAGGAGCAGTGAGCAGTGATCAGAAATCAGTGATCAGTGAACAGCGGCCGGGGTGGGGTTTGGAGAGGAAAGCGCAGGGGCTGAAGCCCGGGAATTCAATCGGCCCTAATCGGCACGACTGAAGTCATGCCCTGATACAAAACGCGGGTTTCGCGGAGCGGCGACTTTGTGCTCTCCCACATCTGCCAAAATCGGGCAGATGTGGGGCACCCGGTGCTCTGGGCCCCCTCGGTCCCGTGGGTAGTACACTGCGGCTCTGAGCAGAACGATTCTGAATAGGGGAGTTACGGTTCGGATGACCAAGAAGACCAGGAAAACTACGGCCCGTAATGCAAGCGCCGTCACCGCTGCGGCACTGGCGGAAGGCCTCCAGGTCGAGGGTGCCGACGTTCTTGAGAGCGAAGACGACCTTCGAAACATGGACCCGTCTATTCTGGGGCAGGCGGTTGTGTTCGGCACCGACTGGACTGCTGCGACGCTCATTGACCAACTCCGTCGAGGGAATATCAAGCTCGACCCTATCTTCCAGCGGCGCGACGCCTGGGATCAGAAGCGGAAAAGCCGCTTTATCGAGTCGGTTGTTCTTGGATTGCCGATCCCGCAGATCGTGCTGGCAGAGGCGAAGGATGAGAGAGGCGCATTCCTCGTAATAGACGGAAAACAGCGGCTGCTCAGCCTACAGCAGTTTGCCGACATCGATACTGCCAGCCCGCTCACGCTTTCTAACCTAACCTTTCGTGACGAGCTCAATGGGAAATCCTATGAAGACATTCAAAGTGATGCTCGGCTCCTCAACCACCGAAACGCATTTGACAATCAGCCGATCAGGACGGTCGTCGTAAAAAACTGGCAAAAAGAGGACGTTCTTTACCTAATTTTCCACCGCCTGAATAGCGAGACCCTTCCACTTTCTCCGCAAGAGCTGCGTCAGGCGCTTCATCCGGGGCCGTTCCTTCACTTCGCCGCTGAATACACCGAAACCGTCGCCGGCATTCACAGGGTATTGGGAATCGACCGGCCCGATTTCCGGATGCGTGACGTGGAGCTACTCGTTAGGTTCTTTGCCTTTCGGTACAGCCTTGCCGCATACAATGGAAACCTCAAGCTGTTTCTCGATGAGGAATGTCGGCTCCTTAACAAGTGGTGGGCGGGCGACGAGGCGGCGATACGTGCGACAGCGGCGCAAATGGAAGAGGCGATCGCCGCTGCCTACGAAATTTTCGGCGAGGATGCGTTCCGGAAATACGACGGCGACCAGTACGAGCGCAGGTTCAATCGAGCGATCTTCGACGTGATCGTTTTCTATTTCACGGACGAGGTGACCAGGACCAAGGCGCTTTCGAGAAAGGCGGGCGTAAAGAAGGCGTTCGAGGCGCTCAGCGGCGACGGTGGATTCCGGAGAAGCGTTGAATCGACCACAAAGAGCGTTGACGCAACGCGCACGCGATTCGTGACATGGGGAAAGGCGCTAGCCGCCGCGATAGGTTCCAAGATCCAGCTGCCAACGGTTGGCAAGCCCTGAGAAGGCCATGGCGGCGCCAATCCACAAGAGGCTCCGGCGGCTCGTCTCACGGATCAGCGAGCTCGAAGACCGTTACTTGCCTAGCACTTTTTCGTTGACAGGTCGCTACTCGCGGCGGCAACGCGACGACACAAAGGCCTTCCTGTTGCTGGTCCACGCCGAGCTTGAAAGCTATTTCGAAGACCGTGTTAGGAAAATTGCCGAAAAATCGGCAGACAGGTACCGCCGCAGCGGCTTTTGCACACCAGTCCTGTCGCGTCTCATTCTCTATTACCACGCTTTCGCGCAGAAGAAGTTTGAACCTGTTTCACAGAACGTGATGCAGAAGGCGATGAACCTTTATCTTGACAGGGTACAGGCCAACAACGGAATCAAGGAGAAGGATCTACTTGGGTTGTTCTTACCGCTGGGAATCAGTCACCAGGCCATGGATACGCAGCTTGTGACCGCGTGCAACCAGCTTGGCCAGAAGCGCGGAGAGTTTGCCCATGCGAGCTTCAAGACGCACCAGCAGATTGATCCGAAGACTGAACGCGACAACATCAGGAACAATATCCTTCCGGAATTGAGAAAGCTGGAAAGGGTCTTGAGGAAGCTCAGCTAGCTCGCTCAGCCGCCATGACCTCCTACCTTCCCCACCCCCGTTTCTTCCTGCGTTCGTTTTCCATCCGCCTCATCCGTGATCAGTGATCAGTGATCAGAAAAGACGCGGGGCGCAGCGGTTTCTGCTGATCACTGCTCACTGATCTCTGTTTACTGCCCCTGGAGCTGTTCGCTTTCGGACAGCGGTTTGCGATTCCGGACGGCCTGTCCGGCAACGACTTCCCCTAAGTCATGCGCCATGAAGTAGTTTTGCAGCGGCGAACCTGGCGCGAGGATTGCTCGTATCCTCACCAGGACTCTTCTTACTCTGCTGAATCTTCCGTCCTGATCCGTTTGGAAGGAGCGCCCACGATGCTCAGCGATCTGAAGTACGCGCTGCGGCAGTTGCGGAAGTCGCCGGGATTTGCTCTAACGGCGATTGCCACGCTTGCCATCGGCATTGGCGTGAACACCGCCGCGTTCAGCGTGATGGACGCGATGGTGCTGCGGCCGATGGCTGTGCCCGATCTTCACCGCGTGGTCACGGTGGACGAAGACCGCGGGCGAGGCAAGTTTCAATACGAATGGGTAACAGCGCCCAACTTCCGCGACTGGCAGCAGGAGAGCCACAGCTTTCAGAGCCTGGCGCTCTACAAGCAGGACGGGATGAGCCTGACCGGAGCGGGCGATGCCGAGGAGGTGACAGCGTCGACGGTGTCGCCGGGCTTCTTCGACGTGATGCGGATCGCGCCGTTTGCGGGGAGGGTCTTCCGCGAGGACGAGGGTCAGCCGGGGCGCGACGGCGAGGCAGTGCTGTCGTGGTCGTTCTGGCAGCAGCATTTTGGCGGCGACGGCGCGGTAGTGGGCCGCACGCTGGATCTGAACGAGCGGAAATATCAGGTGATCGGCATCATGCCGAAGGGCCTGCAGTTTCCGCAGGCGACGGATGTGTATCTGCCGCTGGCGCTGACGCCGCAGCAACTTGAGGACCGCGGCGCGCATGAGTATCAGGGAGTGGGGCGGCTGCGGGCGGGCGTAAGCGTTGCTCAGGCGCAGGCGGAGATGCGGGGCATCGCCGCGCGGCTCCAGAAGCTGTATCCGGCGACGAATCTGGGATGGTCGGTGCAGGTGGCGCCGCTGGTGGAGCAGATCAACGGTGCGCAGACGCCGCAGTACCTGCAGTTGATCCTGGGCGGGACGCTGTTCGTGCTGCTGATCGTGTGCGCGAACGTGGCCAATCTGCAACTGGCGCGGGGGCTGGCGCGGCGGCCGGAGATCGCCATGCGCTCGGCTCTGGGCGCGCCGCGGAGGCGGCTGCTGCGGCAACTGCTGGCGGAAAACATTGTGCTGGCGCTGATCGGGGCCGTGGGCGGAATCCTGCTGGCGCAGGTGGACCTGCATTACATCGTGGTGTCGATGCCGGCGAGGGTGGCGCGGTGGCTGGCAGGATGGGATTCAATCCGGCTGAACGGGCCGACGCTGGCCTTTTCACTGACGGTGGCGGTGGGCGCAGGGATTCTGGCGGGAATCGCGCCGGCGCTGCAGGCGCTGCGCGTGAACCTCGCGGATCAACTGAAGTCCGGCTCACGGACGGAGACGGGATCGGGGCGCTCGCACAGGCTGCGGAACGGGTTCGCCATTCTGCAGATCGCGCTGGCCGTGGCGCTGGCGATCGGGGCGGCGCTGATGGCGAAGGGCATCCTGGCCACGCTGCAGTTTGGCGAGGTCTACCACCCGAACCACGTGCTGGTGTTTGCCGTGTCGCTGCCGGAGAAGCAGTATCCCGACGCGACGAAGCAGATTGCGTGGTATCGGGAGAGCCTCGACCGCATTCGCTCGCTGCCGGGGGTGCGCAGCGCCGAGGTGACGACGATGCTGCCATACGGCTCGGGCGGATGGGTGGACGATTTTCAGATCGAAGGGCGGCCGACGGAGCCGGGGAAATTCTCGAGCGCGATGCGGCTGTATATCAGCGACGGATTTTTCCGGGCGATGAATGTGCCGATGCTGTCGGGGCGCGGGTTCAATACAGGCGATGCGGTCACGACGGAGCCAGTGGCGATCATGAACCGGAAATTCGTGCAGATGTATTTCCCGAATGAGAATCCGCTGGGGCACCGCATCCAGATGGGTGCGACGAGCGACAAACATGAGCCGTGGGTGAGGATTGTCGGGGTCAGCGACAACGCGGCGTATCAATGGGTGGACCAGACCGCGCAGCCGGCGATGTATCTGGACGTGGCGCAGGCGCCGCCGCAGCGGGCGACGTATGTGGTGGTGAGCGATGGGAATCCGCTGGCGCTGGCTCCGGAGATTCGCAAGCGGCTGGCGGGGATCGACAACACGCTGCCGCTGGACATGGTGCAGACGTATGCGCAGTTCCTGCACGACACGACGATCGGGCTGAAGTATGCGGCTTCGATGCTGGGGACCGATGCCGGCATTGCGCTGCTGCTGGCGGCGATTGGAGTGTTCGGCGTGATGGCGAACCTGGTGGCGGAACGGAGGCGGGAGATTGGAGTGCGGCTGGCGATGGGAGCGGAACGCGCGGATGTGCTGCGGATGATCCTGCGCCGGGCAGGCGTGTTGACAGGGATTGGCATTGCGGCCGGCGTAGCATTCGCGGCGGTGCTGGCGCGGTTGCTGGCGAGTCTGCTGTACGGAGTGCGGCCAGGCGATCCGGTGGTATTTGCGAGCGTGATTGCGACGATTGGCGTGGTAGCGATGGCCGCCAGCTGGGAACCGGCGCGGCAGGCCTCCCGTATGGACCCGATGGAAGCGCTGCGGGAAGAGTGAAGAGCAGCTGAGAAGCGGTTAGCGAGTTAGCTAAGAAGCGGTCAGCGAGTTAGCAAGTCAGCAGGTTAGCGGTTGAGCGGTGCAGGGGGGCGAGAATGGTGGCGGATTTTCGATATGCGGTGCGGCAACTGCGCAAGTCGCCGGGATTTGCGCTGACGGCAGTGGTGACGCTGGCGCTGGGGATCGGCGCGAATGCGATTGTGTTCAGCGTGCTGAATGCGATCGTGCTGCATCCGCTCAATGTGCCGCATGCAGAGAGCCTCTGCTCGGTGCAGCGGGTCTGGCGAAACGCGCAGCCATCGGCATCGCAGTCCTACCCCAACTATCTGGACCTGAAGGACCATAACCGGTCCTTCGAATCGCTGGCGGCTGACGACATCGCGGGAGCGGTGGGCGTGAATACCGGCGGGACGAGGCCCTCAGCGGCGTGGCCGTATCTGGTGAGCGGGAATTATTTTGCGACGGTGGGGGTGCAGCCGTATCTGGGGCGGTTTTTCGATCAGGGCGACGAGCACGGCGATAACAGCGTGCCGTACATTGTGCTGAGCTATGGGTACTGGAAGAGTCAGTTCAACAGCGATCCGCAGGCGGTGGGGCGGACGGTGCGGGTGAACGGCCATCCCTACACGATTCTGGGCGTGACGCCGCCGTGGTTTCGCGGGACAGAGCTGTTTTTCTCGCCGGCATTTTTTATGCCGATCGTGGATATGCCGCAGATCCGGGAGGGCTGGAATCCGCTGCACGAGCGGGGATCCAATTTCACATGGCTGATCGGCCGCCTGAAGCCGGGGGTAACGCCGCAACGCGCCACCGCGGATCTGAACACCATTGCCGCATCGCTGGCGAAAACCTATCCGAAGGACGACGCGGGGCTGCAGTTCGACCTGGCGCGGCCAGGCCTGGTGGGGGACACCCTGGGACGGCCGGCGCGCGCGTTTATGCTGGCCCTGACGCTGCTGGCGGGGCTGATCCTGCTGGCGGCGTGCGCCAACCTGGGCAGCCTGTTTGCCGCGCGGGCGGCCGACCGGGCGAAGGAGATTGCCATGCGCATGGCGCTGGGCTCGCGGCGCAGGCTGGTGGTGCGGCAACTGCTGACCGAAGCGGTGCTGGTGTCGCTGGCTGGCGGGGTGCTGGGGATGTTCGGGAGCGTCGTGATTCTGCGCTGGCTGAGCGCCTGGAATCCGATACCGGATATTCCGATCAACGTGCCGGTGAATCCGGATCTGAACACATACGTAGTCGCGCTGGGGCTGGCGCTGGTAAGCGGATTCCTGTTCGGGATGGTCCCGGTGCGGCAGGTGCTGCGCGCCGATCCGTGGCAGATTATCCGAAGCGGGTCCCTGAGCGGAGGCCTGCGGCGATTCACCGTGCGGGATCTGCTGCTGGCGGGGCAGATCGCGATTTGCGCGGTGCTGGTGACGGCTTCACTGGTCGCGGTGCGCGGGCTGGTGGGCTCGCTGCGCAGCAACTTCGGATTTCAGCCGCGCGGGGTGATGCTGGCAGGCGCCGAACTGGACATGGCCGGCATTACCGGCGATCAGGTGCAGATCACGGAGAAGCAGATGCTGACCGCCGTCGGGGATATTCCCGGCGTTACCGCGGTTGGGTACTCCGACCGGCTGCCCCTGAGCGCGAGCGGGAACGATTCGTGCGTGTTCTACGACCGGGACACGGATTACCGGCCGACGAATTGTCGTGCCGATGCGCAGCAATTCGATGTTTCGCCGGATTATTTCCGGGCATCAGAGACGACAATGCTCGCGGGGCGGACCTTCACACTGAACGATGGCAAGGGAGTTCCGCTGGTGGCGGTGGTGAACCGCAAATTCGCGAAGCAGATGTTCGGGTCAGTCGAGAAGGCGGTCGGCAGCTACTACAGGGTGTGGGGCGGCGCGCGGGTGCAGGTGGTGGGCGTGGTGGAGGACGGGAAGTACGAATCGCTGACGGAAACCCAGCAGCCGGCGATGTTCTATTCGTTTTTGCAACAATTATCGGGCAACGTTTGGCTGGTGGTGCGATCGCGGCGGGATGAGGAGGAAACGGCTGCGGCGATGCGTGCGGCGCTGCGGACGGCAGACCCTGGATTGCCGGTGCTGATTGAGACCTGGGATCGGGAGCTGGATTTCGTGATGTTCCCATCGCGCGTGGCCACGGTAGCGCTGGGCGTGCTGGGGCTGCTGGGCGCGATGCTGGCGGTGACGGGGATTTTTGGCATGGCGTCGTATGTGGTGAGCAAGCGGCTTCGGGAACTGGGGATTCGCGTGGCCCTGGGCGCGGGGCAGCGCGAGGTGCTGCGCGCGGCGCTGGGACGGGCATTTCGTCTGCTGGCGATTGGGTCCGTGGCGGGGATTGTGCTGGGCGTGCTGGCGACGAAGGTGCTGTCGGCGATTGTCTATGAGGCGACGCCGAAGGATCCGGTGGTGCTGGTCGGGGTGGTAGCGACGATGCTGGCGCTGGGGCTGATGGCGTCGTGGATCCCGGCGCAGAAGGCGCTGG
>JASHRH010000429.1 GCA_030037475.1 Acidobacteriaceae bacterium | reverse complement strand
CCGGTGAAAAAAGCAACACGACGTTGCTCGACAACGGCATTCAGGTCGAAAGCATTTCCAGCGGAGGACACCTCGGCGATATTGCCAACCTTGGAGTTGGTTTGAGTGGTCCGGGCGCTGAGGTAACCCTTTCGGGTCCTACCGGGATGAGCGTCCAACTGATGGGTCAAAGCGCATTGCCCGGCGGCGAAGGCGGGGTCTTAAATTTAGGGGGCAAGAACGGCAATTCTGTCTATCTCGATTCAGACTCTCCCCTGATTGAAATAGCAGAAGGCAACGGTTCCTACATGGACTTAGGAAGCACAGGTTTAGCTACCGCTCGTACTGGCGCGACGGAGCAAACCTCTGCCGCCTCAATCGTAATGTTCGGCACCGACAAGCAACATCATGTCATCTGGAAAGCGCCGTGAACGCCGTATCTGGTCCGTCGTGGCGTAACCCATTCGCGACCATTCGACCGGACCAGCCGGGGCACCAAAGCTGTTTTGACAATTTCAAGCCGTGGTAGTACATGCGGCATCAAGGGTCTCGAAAATGGGCTTCTGGCAAACCGTTTGGAGCAACGTGCTGGGCGGAATCGGAGCAGGCCTGTTTTTTGTATTCATGTACCTCGTCGTTCAGTGGTTCTTACAAGCAACTGATTTGCTCGTCTCTTACAACTGGAGCTACAAGACAGTGAGCGGCGTCTTCTGCGCGTGGCCGAATTTTGATATTAGGAATCGCTCCCGCACACGGGCCTATCGTATCGCCAACATCGCATATACCCACAAGGGGCAGGTGCATTGGTTTGACAACGACTCACTTTGGGGCTTTGTACTGGAACCGGGTACGATCAACAACAAAATCGCCGGTGCCCCGGTAAAGAACGTGGAATCGTTGCAAGACACACTCGGATTGAAAGTGACGATCCGGCTTCAAACCGGAAGAGCATTCTGGCTTCGTGGCGAGGGTCCGGGACAAATGGGACGGGGCAGGATGCAGAGAGCGATATTTGCTCTCAGAGCAAAGCTGGAATCGATGCTGATTGCAATGGAGTGAGTGGATGATTCCGAGTGGGGAGCAGGAGAGCGTTGGCTACATGGTTGTGAATGTAGAGATTATTTGCGAAAACTGCGGTAGCCGCCACCTCTACCACTACACCAAAGACCCGGGTGACGGAGACCTCGGGGACACGTGCAACAACTGTGGGGAGTTGCTGCGCGGTCCGCGAAGAAAGTGGGTTACAGAGAGCGGGCAGGCCATGAGTTCGGAGTGAGGAATATTCGTTTGGTATTCCCGGCCGGCTGGAACGGTAATTGGCCGAGGCTGGGAAGGGTGTCAGAGCTCCTGACCGCGAAGCAGCACGGCGTGCGGAGGGGTGAACCCTTACCTCCGTACCTTAGCCCCGCTGCTTTTTCCTTGACCTCACGTTCCGCCACGCGCCATCCTGAAAACAAGGAAACGTGTCTCCTGAAGGGCCGCCGCGAGCGGCCCTTTTGCTTGGCTGGGAGGCGGTAGAAGCCCCGGCCTTCAGAGGGGCCCCGGCGCGCTGGTGCGCTGGGGTGCGGAGGCTGGGGAACATGAGGCTTGTGACAATCCCCGCCTTCAGGCGCGGATTTCGCAAACAAAGGACTTAGCGGGTAATACCCTCAGGGTATTACCTTGGAAATCCAGTAAATTCAGGAGGATGCCACACACTACCCCTTCAGAAATCTTCCCCCTCGCGGCGGTCCCGCAACGCGGGACGACGGTAGAAGCCCCGGCCTTCAGAGGGGCCGCTGGCGCGCTGGAGCACGGAGGCTGGGGAACATAAGACTTGCGACAATCCCCACCTTCAGGCGCGGAATTCGCAAACAAAGGACTTAGCGGGTAATACCCTCAGGGTATTACCCCGGAAGCGCAGTCAATTCAGGAGGATGCCCCACACTACCCCTTCAAAAAATTTCCGCCCGCGGCGGTCCCGCAACGCGGGACGACGGTAGAAGCCCCGGCCTTCAGGCCGGGGACCTCGAGGCAATTGGTGATGCGCCTTGAGGCGCGGAACTCTTCTTCCGGTCAGAGGCTGGCAGGTGCTGCGCTCCTTAGGCCCGCGCAGCGGTGTTCTTGCGGAACAACGGAAACAGCATGCCCCCGGCGAGGATGACGACCGTGCCGATGAGCGAGCTCTTCAGGTTTTCGACGTACGAATAAACCAGCAACACTCCGGCCGCGAGGATGAAGAGCGCAGGGACGTACGGGTATCCCCAGACGTGGAAGACCTTCTTCTCCCGGTCGCGCTTGCGGTAATAGAAGATCGTGGTGGCGGTGATCATGTAGAAGAGCCACTCGGCGAAGATGGCGAGCTCGAAGAGTTGCTGGAATCGACCGACGGCGAGCAGCAGGCCGGTGGTGAGCAGAGCCTGAACGATGAGTGACGTCGAGGGGCTCTGGAAGCGGGGATGAACGTCGGCCATGCGGCGGAAGAAGAGTCCGTCGCGGGCGGCGGCGTACGGAATGCGTCCGCCGGACATGATGGTGCCGTTGAGGCTGACGATGATGCTGACAGCCATCGCGACGGAGACCAGTCCCGCGCCCCACGGGCCTGTGATGACGGCGAGCGCGGCGACAGCCGGACGCGGCGAAGCGGCGAGCTGAGCGGCAGGCAGCAGGTACTGGATGGCTGCGTTGGTGGCCATGTAGAGCACGCCGACGATGGCGAGTCCGGCAAGGAGGGCGATGGGCAGGCTGCGCTCGGGATTGCGGATTTCGCCGGCGACCATGGTGAGGTCATTCCAGCCGTCGTAGGCCCAGAGCGCGGCGATGAGGGCGATCATGAATCCGCCAAAGCCGCCATGCGCGCCGAGAAAGCTGGTGGCGAAGTTGCTCCAGTGGCCGCCGAAGGAGCCGAGGCAGATGAAGACGATGGCGAGGATGAGCAGGACCTTGAGCCAGGTGAAGATGAGCTGGAAGTTGCCGGCTTTGCGGATGCCGAGATAATTGAGGCCAGTGATGAGCCACGCGGCGGCGATGGCGAAGATCTGCGACCAGTGGACGACGAAGGGGATGTGAAAGGCGGGCGTGTTCAGCCAGCGCAGCGAGGGAAAGATGGCCAGCACCCGCGCGAGACCGACGGTGGAGCTGGCGATGGAGGCGGGCTTGGCGACGGCAAACCACGTCCACATATAGAAGAAGGCGAGCAGGTCGCCGTAAGCGCCGCGAATGTAGACGTACTCGCCGCCGGCGTAGGGGAGCAGCGTGCTGAGCTCCGCGTAGGTCATAGCGCCGAAGAGCGAGAGCAGGCCGCCGGCGATCCACGCGAGATAGACCAGCGAAGATGAGCCGGTGGCGCGGATCATCTCATAAGGAACAAGGAAGATGCCGCTGCCGATGATGGTGCCGACCACGATGGCGGTGGCATGGGAGACGCCGAGGACGCGCGGCAGAGTCGGCGCCGAGCCGGATTGCGTCGCGAAAGCGGATGCGTCGGAGGGCGTGTCCAGAAGCAGGATCCTCTCGGGTTCTGGGAAGAACGCTGGGAATCCTTCCAGTCTGCCTGATCGGGGGAATTTCCGCTATGGGAAGATGGGCCACGCTGGCTGGACGGGGAATTGCATGGCTGCGCATGCGCGACGAGCATAGAATGAGCCGGGATTCGGCGAGCGCGCGAGGCGCATGAGGGGATTGCCATGATCTTCAGGGATCGGCGGGATGCTGGGCGAGCCTTGGCACACGCGCTTCGTGACACGCCGGGGCTGGAGCGAGCAGTGCTGCTGGCGCTGCCGCGGGGCGGTGTGCCCGTCGGGTATGAGCTTGCACGGGAATTGCGGCTGCCGCTGGACGTTCTGGTGGTGCGGAAACTGGGAGTTCCTGGGCAGGAAGAGCTGGCGCTGGGCGCGGTGGCCGGCAGCGGCGTGTTGGTGGTGAATCCGGAGATCGTCCGCGCGTTCGCGATTCCGCGGGAGCAGATCGAGGCGATGGCAGCGCGCGAGCGGGCAGAGATTGCGCGGCGTGAGGCGCTGTATCGCGGAGGACGGGCGGCACTCGACGTTGCAGGGCGTACGGCGATTTTGGTGGATGATGGGCTGGCTACGGGATCGACGATGATGGCCGCGGTGCGGTCTCTGCGGCCGGTGGCGGCGCGACTGGTGGTTGCAGTCCCTGTGGGGTCACGCGGCGCGTGCGAGGATCTGCGGCGAGAAGCCGACGAAGTGGTTTGCCTGGACACGCCGGAGCTGTTCCATGCGGTCGGGGAGTTCTATGAGGATTTCGAGCAGACGAGCGATGCCGAGGTGACGGCGCTGCTGGCGCAGGCCGGCAGCGGCGGTCAGCCCTGTTGGGCGCGCTGATAGACTGATCTGGAGAACCGCGATGCCGCGGTCCTCGGTTGCGGGCGGTTAGCTCAGTTGGTCAGAGCGTCTGGTTTACACCCAGAAGGTCGCAGGTTCGAGCCCTGCACTGCCCACCAGAATCCCCTTCTTCCCGGCGTGTGCTCGCGCCTCCAATCGACAACTTCAGGGACGTGCGCTGGGGGCGGAGCTGGGCTCGATGACGGGCGGCGCAGTCTCTCTTCTCCGGGATTCCATGCGCTGACGCGGAAGCTCGCGGCGCATGCGACGCTGGTTGAGAGGAGGAGGCTCGAGAGCCGGTGCGGGCAGGGATGGCTCCGGAGATGCTTCGGTAACGGTGATGTCGACGCCGGACTGGATGTCCGGGCCCGTGCCCAGAGTGACCGAACGGGTCCACACCTTGCCATCGTGAACGACAGAAACAGTACAGGAACCTGCCGGAAGATGGCGGAAGAGGTAGCGGCCGTCGCCATCGGTCTGCATGGAATAGTCGCCTGGCCCAAGAGTCACCGTAATGTCGCTGAGCGGAGTGGTTTTGCCGGTGGTGGGATCGAAGAGCGCAACGCTGCCGGAGAGGCTGCGCTGAGCGGGAACCGTGAGGTGGAACTTGCCGGCATTTTGGGTGGTCACGACGACGGTCTGATCGCTGAGATCGGAGAGGGAGTAGCCGGGAGGGAGAGTCGAAGGGTCGGGATGGATGGTGTAGGTGCCGTTGGGCAGGCCGTCGATTTCAATGCTGCCAAAGCTGTCCGTCGTAACCTCGCGCTGAATGCCCGGGCCCTGGATATCCAGCGTAACCTGCAGGCCGACACCGGCATCATCGGTGAATTTGCCGAAGATGCGGCCTTTGGCGAAACTGATGCCGAAGTCGGCGGTGCCGTTGGCGGGCACGGCTTTGGGCGAACCGCTTGTGTAAAAGAAGGCGCGGCTGTCGCGGTACGCAACCTCCACGCTGTGGGTTCCCCAGGGAACGCCATGGAAGTCGAAATAGCCGCTGCTGTCGGTGTGAGTGGTGCGCCGGCCGTCGAGGTAGACCAGAACGTCGGGTAAGGGCGGATCGCCTTTCCTGTAGACCAGCGTGTAATTGTTATCGACAAAGACGTGTCCGGAGATGGAACCGCGACGGCCCGGAAGCAGCCAGCGCGGCGCGGTATTCAGCTTGTGCTGGTATCCGAACTGGACGACCGGCTGCATCGTGCTGGATGGGCCGGTTTCAGTCTTGTAGAGAGAAAAGCCGACGTTCAGGACATTGGCAACTCCCAGTTTCTTTGTCCAGGTGAGACTGCCGGTCAGGAGGCGAAGGGACGACGCACTGCCGCCGGAGTTGGTATTGAGCATGCCCTGAAACGAGAAACGGCCGGCCTTTTGGCTGTCGGAAGTGATGGTCGTGCCATATTGTTCCCGCTGGGCGGCCAGGACAATCGCGACGGGCTGCATATAGCCCTGAGTGGTGAGAGAGGCGGTCTGGCGAAGGAAATTGCCCATCTGCTGGGGGGTCCAGGCCGCCTGGCTTTCGTGAAACAGCAACTGCTGGAGATCGGGCTGCCCAGGGCTCTGGATGGGAGCGAATACCGGCGCCTCAGTATTGCGATCGAAGGAAACAGAGGCCGTGAGATGGGGTCCACCGGTCTCAGCAGCAATCTCGTAATTTCGGCTGTCCGGCGTATCGCCGGTATTGCGGAGTTGCTGGTACTGAAAAGACCCTCCGAAATAATGCCAGTTGAACTGCGGTCCAGCCAGGTAGCCGAAGCTGCGAACGCCCGGGGAAGAAGGAAGAATGGCAAGAAAGCGGGAGGCAATCAGTCCGCCGGTCATCCCCAGGTGGGAATTGATCCAGTAGATCGGAGTCAGGGTTGTGGTGTCAGCCAGTTCTTTCTGAGCGGGGAGGTCGATATCTGTGTCGTTGCCGCTGGAGGAAATCATCCACCGGCGGCTGAACTTTCTGGTCCAGGAAAAGTCCGCCTGACGGCCGTGCAACTCGTTGATGGAGAGCGATGCGATTTTCGGAGACTGATAGCGAACATATCCACGCAGCTGCTCGGTTCCTGTATCGCGGTCGGCTCTGGCGGCGAAGGCGAAACCGTTGCCCACGCCAGCTTCAGCCCACGCGCTGAGTTTGCGCCCCCGGCTATACCGGTAGACAGCTGTGGCAATGGGTCCGGTTGTGGCGTCGGAAAGAGCATCGGCGCTGCCCTTGAAGTAATAGAGATTGCCTTCGAGAGAGGAGCGATCATTGAACTGGAAGTTTCGGGAAAGCCCGGCGACTTCGATTCGCTGAGAAGGCAACAGAAAGCCCTGGTACTGCGTGACGGAGGTCACGCCCGCGTGGAACTGCCATGGCCCCTTCAGCACATGAACGCCGCGCAACTGAGTTTCGTTGACAGTCAGGTCGCTGTTGTCGACGGTATCGTCAATAAGCGTCAGGCTGTTGCTGCCCTTCGCGATTTCATAGGAAGCCAGAGGGAACTCCACGGGCGTTTGCCCCGGGCCGGGGGTGGTATCGGCGTTCATGAGCCGGATATTGATCCGGCGCTCACCGGCAATCTGCGTCACCGTTTCGAGGCCGCTGAACTGGCTGGGGCTGTTGTTGTAGCGGATATCGTATTCGCCGAACTCGACGGTTTGGCCATAGACGGGAATTCCCGAGGCTGTGTACGACCGGGCATGGGGCGGTTCCGTGACAGTGACGTTGACGGGATGCGCGCCGTCCAGGCCGACGACCATGATCGTGGCTGCCCCGGGCATTTTTCCGGTGATCTGGAAGCCGCCTGGAACGGCATCCGCCTGGACGGTGTCCGGATCCAGGGAGTATGCGGCAGTGATGCCGGGGCGCGCAATGAAAGAAGAGTGCCCTGCCTCCACCAGCAGAGCAGGGGTGGACGGCAGCTGAGCGTGCGCAAAGGCGAGGCCGAGGCAGCTCAGAAAGAGCCATGCTGCAAACCGTCTCATTGAATAACGAAGTCAGACTGCTGGGTATCGGAATGGCCCTGGAAGGCAAAGGTGCAGAGGACGTGATATTTGCCAGGCTTGAGCTCGTCGGAGAACTGCGCCTTGAAAGGAAGCTTTTCGCCGGGCAGGAGCCTTTGCTGAGCAAAGTCTGCCTTGCCGACGAGGTGGTTATTCGCATTGAGGATGGCAGCTACACCCTTGGGAAGGACCGGCTCCGTCCCGGTGTTCGTCAGCACATCGCTGAAGGTCAGGTTGGTGGTTGCAGTGGGGAGCGATACCTGGATGGGATCCGGCGCGACCGCCACATGATCGGTGAGGTTGAAGGTGAGGAGGGTGCCCATGGAGGCAACCAGTCCCACGCTGCCGGATTTTGGGTTGATCGCGCTCTTGGCGTGAAAGATAGCGGCAATGGCGCGGATGTCGGTTTTAGGCGGAATGGTGATGGTGATGGTTACGGATTGGCTGGTGTGTGGAGGGGCCACAATCTCCTGGGGAGCGAAGACGGCGGTGGCGGCGATGCTGCCCGGCTCTTCTCCGGCAGGCAGGAAGACGCGTTTCCCGTTACGCACGACGATGTCTTCCGCGACCATCTGAAAATCGAAGACATCGGGGGTTTGATTGTTGATGGTCAGTTGTTGCGTCAAGCTCTGCCCGAAGGTGCCGCTGGCCATAATGACCGCGGGTGACAGCGAGAGCGAGGCCTGCGCGTGACCGGGCAACGCGCCAAAGGCCACCAGCGCGAGCACGGAGATGAGAGAGAGAATGCGATGGCCCATTTGTCGAACCTTTCTTTGCCGCTGGAATCTGTACAGCCACTGACTTCTGCTACCGTTCCCGCGAGCTATCTTACTCGCCTGCCGATGGAAGTTCAGTTGCGAACGACCTGGAGGCCAATTTCCGTTTGCAATTTCGACTCCCTTTCCGAGGCATCCGAGGGGACCCGGATCTTCAGTTGATGGCGGGTCACCACGCCCAGCGCTGTCCGCGCATCGATGCAAATCGGCTGCGCGGTGAGCGGAACTCCGTCAAGATAAATCTGGTACGGGTCCACAGGGGACTCGAGCCAGGCTCGGAGCATCGCCGTTCCTCCACCCATGGAATCGCTGTTGCCAATCTGGACTCCCAGCGAGCTTTCGACAAAGAACGCATTCTGAGCGCGCTGAATTTTGACCCCGGGGACGCTGCTCGCCCCAATATACGAGACTTTCCCGAGGTTCAGTACCCCCACCCCCTGGGCAGCCGTGATCGGGGGACTGTCCGCGAGAGAGGAAAAGTTGACGGAGAGCGTGCCTCCGGTTTGAATAATCAAGCTGCGGGGCCGGGCCGGCACAGCGCGCAGCTTGTGAGCCACGCACCGCGCCGGAACCGGTCCCAGCAGCAGCAGACCCGACAACAAAAGGGGCCGAAAGGCAACCACCACAGTATCCTTACTCCGCGGTAAACACCAGGTCGATTGTCGCGGAAGGCGCAGCGCCGGCCTGCGCGGTGACCGGAACCGCAAGATAGACGTTAACCGACTCGGGCGTGCCATCAGTGAAGGTGCCTCCGTTGGAAACAGTGCCTGGGGTTGTGGTCAGCGCTGTCGCGGGCGTACTCCCGATCGCCCAGCCGTTGGTGGCGTCGGCAGCGGTGAGGGCGGCAGTGATCGTGTACGAGGTACTGGTGGCGTTGTACGCGGTCACGGTGATGGTCAGCGGAGTGGCGACTTCGAAGCAGCTCGTGCTGCAGCTGCCCAGCGTGGTGTTGGCGCTCACGAGAGTGACGCCGCTGGCCAGCCCTGTGCCGGCCGCGTTGATGTTGCCGAAAGCGACGGCAGCCGTCGCCGTGGTTCCGCCAGAATTGCCGGTAGCGTTGGGCGTGACATCGGTGCCGCTGAAGGCGACGGTGAAGTAGCTCTGCACCGTAGCCGTAACGCTGAGGGTCCCGTTGATGGTTGCGGCGCTGGCCTGGTGTGCTGCCAGGGGCAGCAGGAGCCCGACGGATGCGATGAGCAGGCGCCGGGAGATTGACTTCCATTGCATCTGCATGATGGTGGTTTCCTTTCGTGTGCTGTGGTCCCTCAATTGGAGGTGGCCACGAGGTTAATGGTGGAAGTGAGCTGCGTTCCGGTTGTGGGTCCTCCGGAACCGGATGCAGCTGTGGAAATGACAGCGCCGAGAGTATGCCGAACATCCGTGGCATAGGTCCCGGTGCCGGACAGGTTCTGGGCGGTTGTGGTGAGGGAAGTGCCGTCGATCTGGATGGTGACACCGGTGATCGTGCCGGTCACCGAAGCCGAGAGCGTGTAGCCGTTGTTGGGATCGTCGAGGCCGCTTTCCTGCACGTAAACGTCGAAGTAGGTCGTGGCTGTAAACGTTGAAGTCTGATTGGTAATGGTTACATTCGTGGGGGGCGTGCCGTGGGCGGAAAGACTGCCGAAGGCCAGCGTTGCCGCCGCGGTTCCGGAGTTCCCGAGAGTGACACCGGAAGAATCCGTATACAGGAGCATTTGGAGGCCGGAGCCATTCGTGAGCACGACATTCAGTGTGCCGCTGGAGGTGGTTTGAGCGAGCGCGGAGAACGCGCCGGTGAAGGCCAGCGCGAGGATAACGAGATGTCGAACCGTACGAATTCTCATCAGTTTGCCGTTGCGGTGAAATCGATGGCTGCTCCAATGCTGCCGGAAGCGACGGTATTGGCGACGGTGACGGCCAGCTGCAGTCCATAGGCGCTTGCATAGCTGACGTCGGTAGCGACGGTTTGCGAGGTGGTGCTCAGGTTGCCGCTCATGGACTCGAACTTCCAGGTGACGCCCGTGGGAGGAGCGCTGGCCAGGGCCGCGCTCAGATTAAAGCTGGCACTGCTGGAATTCGTCTCCGTGACCTCCACGTAAACGTAGTTGAGGATGTTGTAACTGCTGCCGCTGGTATACCAGTTGACGCAGCCACCGTTTTCGGAATCCAGGGTGTCTCCGGACATGGAGGCGATTCCCAGATTGAGAGAGGCACTGCTGGTGCCGGAGCCGGTGAGCTGACAATAGCCGACTCCGCTCCCGTTGTTGACAAACTCCAGGCTGATGCTGGACTGGACTTCCATCGTGACGCTCAGCGAGCCGCTGGAGGTGCTTCCCGCCTGGGCATAGGCCAGCGCCGTCGCGCCGATCCAGAGGATCGCGCACGCCAGGGAGCTGCGATGGAAACATCGGTTCATTTCCAGAAGAGGTCGATCAATACTCCCTTCCCGCACGGTTCCGTTCCGAGCCGTTTTGTCAGGGAACTTCGTTTGTGTGAGCACAGGTGCAGCAACGAAATTCCCGGCCTGATACAGCTTTTGCATGGGCAACGCAGGCTGACATGGCAGGCGTTGCCAAAAATCAGATGACCCTTTTCAATCAAGTACATCGCGGTGCTGACAAGCGCGCACCCTGCGCTGACGGAGGCTGTTAATAAGCCGCCCGAAGAGGAGGCGATGCGAATTCACGACATAAGGCCTGTCCTTCGAGGATCGGCGGCAATCAATCTCAGGCGGCCATCGCACCGGAAGATCCGGGAGCGATCTGACCGCAGATGAACCGGAAACAGACGGCGCCGATCCAGCAGCGCACCGGTCAAAAAAAGCCTGAGGAAGACTTTCGCTCACCGGTTTTTGTCCAGGACACCAGTGATACATTCTTCCATTCGATTTGTACCCGAAATTGTCAAAAGAGATAAGCTACTTTCCAGTAATGGCGGCGTTCCTTTTGGTAACTAAAGTGAGTTACTATGCAGCACGCGGATCGTGGTTACTTCGTGCTGTAAACAATTGATAATAAAATTGATAGCGGATGGGAAAGCGGGGATTCACAGAGGCGTCGCCGGCGTGGCGGAGGAGGTAACCGCAATGCGCGTCGATCGACTTTGGGACACTGTGGAGGAAGTTTCGGCTCGCAAACACTGTGCTGCGGCCGAATGTGACCTTCTGAGGGCTCCACGACCGCGGTTTACGTCTGCGTATTTCCGGTTCTGAGCGATTCGCGGGCGGACTGAGTTCCGGAACCAGGGGACCGGGTCAGACGCCGACCGGCTCCCACTGGCCGGTTTGCGCTGAGTGGAAGACAGCGTCGATGACGGCCATGTTGGCGATGCCTTCCTCCAGCGCGACGGGAACGGGTGTGCCTTCGAGCACGGCGCGGGAGAACGCGTCGCCCTGCAAGGTGTACTGATCGACGACGGGAAATGTCTCGGTGGCGATGCCGCTGCCGAAGATGTCTCGGCCGTCATCGATGAAGATGCGTGTGGGACGGTCGGGCGGTGCGTTAAAGGGAATTTCGAGCTCGATGCGGCCCTTCGTGCCGAGGAAATGCACGCGCTGATACGGGACGAGCTGAGTGCTGCAGGTGAAGATGGAGTGGCCGGCGGGAAAGTCGAGGATGGCCGAAGTGAGGCGATCGGTGCCGAGCTGAGGGTCGCGGTCGATGTGACCGATGGCGCGCGTGGGCTCCTGGCCGAATCCGCAGCGCGCGGCCTGAATGCAGTAACAGCCGATGTCGTAGAGCGCGCCACCGCCGCACTCGAGTTGATTGCGGATGTTGGCAGGATCGACATTGAAGTAGCTGAAGAAGGCCATGACGGCGCGAAGGGGGCCGATGCGGCCCTCCTCGATGAGCTGCCGAACGCGCAGCCACTGCGGATGGCTGCGGATCATGAAGGCTTCGCCGATGAGGACGCCGGTGCGATCGCGGACCGCGAGAAGGGCGCGGGCTTCGTCGGCATTCATAGCCAGCGGTTTTTCGCAGAGGACATGCTTGCCGGCTTCGGCGGCTTTGGCGGTCCAGGGAATGTGGAGATGGTTGGGGAGCGGGTTGTAGATGGCGTCGATCGCAGGATCGGCGAGGAGTTCTTCGTACGAGCCGTAGGCGGTGGGGATGCCAAGATCCGCTGCGGCCTGGCGGGCGCGGGCGAGATCGCGCGAGGCGATGGCGGCGACCTGGCTGAACTGGCCGCGCTGCATGGCGGGAATGACTTTTTTGACGCCAATGGCGGCAGTGGAGAGAATGCCCCAGCGAACTTTACGGCTCATGGAAGGATGATAACGCCGGCTCGGAGCCCCTTCCGGATCAGCGTAAGCCCCCGCCGACGAAGTGAACGATTTCGAGGCGGTCGCCGTCAGCAAGGGGCATCGTGGACCAGGCGTCGCGCGAAACGATTTCGCCGTTGCGCTCGATGGCGACGCGGTCCTGCTTGAGGCCGAGGGTGGTCATTAATTCCTCCAGGGTTGCCAGGGATGCGAAGTCGCGCGGCTGGCCGTTGATGGTGAGCCTCATGCCCTGACTGTACGGCATTTTCAGAGCGAGCGCATCGTCAGTGGAGCAGACGCCAGAGCTCGAAGCCGGAGAAGCCGGCGACGCCGAGCACAGCCTCGAAAAGGAGGGCGAAGGCGAGGCCGCGAAAGGCGCCCAGGCCGTTATCCAGTAAACGGCGCTTTGATTCCGCATCGGATTTCCCGTCCGGATGAGCCGATGCGGCAATCAGGTCAGGAAAGCGAAAGGACGAGTCGATGGTGTGCGCGGCCATGGGGTATTCCTCTGCTGAGGAGCCTATCGACGGGGCGGATGAGCGGCATCACTGAGGGCGGAAAAATCGCAGGAGCTGCTTCAAAACGATACGGCCATTCTGGGCGCTCTCGAAATGAAATGCGCCTTCTGCATACCAGAGGGGTTTGGCGGCGAACTGGACCTGATGGGATGTGGTTGAGGTGCCGGTGACGCTGGCAGTTGGAGATACGCCGGAGAGCGTGAAGACCACCAGGTTGCGAGTCGGCCACGGCGAAGTGCAGGAACCCTGCGGACACTGAAGAAGCGACGAGAGCGACGCTTCCGCTCCCTCTGGCAGTGAATGGTTCCGCAGAGCGAAAGCGCAGGACTGACGATGGCAGGAAGGTTTCGAGTTCGGTGGTTGTTCTCCTGAACAATGTCTAGAAGCTCGCGCGGATCGAAGCCTGAAGCTGCCGGGCTGGGCCAGTGAAATTTGGGGCGCCGAATGTGGGGTTTGCCGGACTACCGATTCCGTCTCCAAACTGCTGCGGTACGGGGCCAAGAAAATCGGCGGCGCCATACACCTGATCGATACTCTGCACATTACGGTGATTGAAAACGTTGAAGCTCTCAAGGCTGGCTTCGGTTGAAAAGCGTTCAGTGAGATGGAAGGCACGCTGCAGGCGCAGGTCTGTATCGTAATTCGACGCGCCGCGATAAGAGTTGCGTCCCACATCGCCGGTGCGATCCGAAAATGGAAAGCCGTCGCCCAGCACGTTGAATCCAGCCAGAATGGAATAGTAGCGGGGACTCTGTAGAGTGTTCAGTGTAGAGAACTTGAAGTTGCGCAGGACGCGCGGCCACGAGTCCGGGCTCTCCGCAAGCAATGAAAGAGTAGCCCGATGCCGGATATCGTTGTCGCCCACCGAGCGGTCGAGACTGGGATCGAGGTAATCCTGAGGAGTATCGGTTAGCTGCACGTCGGTGGCGATGTCGATGGACTTCGACCAGGTATAGTTGGCGAGCGCACTGTAGTGGCTGGCGAAGTTCTTCCTCACGCTGAGAACGCCGCCATTGTAGATCGAATAACCGGTGGGCGTACCGATCAGGGCGAACCCAAAACGGGGATCGGCGGTTGCGAAGGACTGGCGTCCATCCGGGAGCGTTCCATCCGGCAAACCGTTGACGCTGTAATAGACGGGCAGGTCGAGGGCATGAACGAACTGATATCCGGTAGTGAGGATCCAGCCTGCGCCTAGCTCCGACTCGATCTCGAGGCTGGCCTGTTCCGCGTAGGCATTCGGAAATTTGTGCTGTACGTATCCCAGCGGAAACTGCTGCAGCACGCTGGGCGCAGGATAGGCGCCGGTGGTCGCATAGGCGCGGAACGCCTGCGAGGCAAGGACTGGATTCGAGACACCGACGATCCCGGAGGGACCGAAACCAACCACTCCATTCGGCGTGTTGAAGTCCGGAACGTACGGATTGTTCATCGATGTAAACGCCGACGCGCCCTGCCAGCCCACCATCAGGTCGCTGTAATCCCACGGACCGGTAAACATGCCGAAGCCGGCGCGGACGACCTGTTTGCCGGCGCGCAGCGCGTATGCCAGTCCGATGCGTGGCTGCACGTTGCCATAATTGGTCGGATTCATGGGACCGATCAGGCGGACGTCAGCCGCGGAAGGAAAAATGTCGAAATCGTAGCGCAG